>JARLHB010000078.1 GCA_031292465.1 Ignavibacteriaceae bacterium | reverse complement strand
CGTAATTATAAAAAAGAGTAGATTCAATAAGTTCGTGAAGGAGGAGGTTAAAAAAAATATATAGGATTCCAACTTTGATCTTAAGAGAAAAAGGGACCCGTAGCCACCCCCGGTCATCCACGGTCTGAAACTAGTCAGCCTCATTTCAAACGACCCCTATGCCTTTATTTTGGGTACCCCCCATGTTCTCTGAAATAATTTTTTTTATTTTCCAGGGAAAAAGCCCTATAGAAATAATTTTTTATATTTTTTTCAGAGCCTATATAGGAAAAGAGCTGCACAGTGGTGACATGTGAACTTAATTCTATTCGCTTTGGACTTATGATAAATTTAGTTAAATAGATTTATACTTAGTGAATCATAAAAAGCGTGATATATTCTTATAAATATCACATTCATAAAAATTCAACCTTCTAGAAAAGTCACTAGTTATTTATATAAAAATAATCACTGGCAACGTCTGACAAAATATATTTATTTCCTGTAATACCGTATTGTGAAATGATTTCCTTAATTACTAAGTCATTAACTAAATAATTGTCCCCAGGCAATCTAGTTATTGTTAAATTTTTCTGAACATAATTACTTATTATTAAGTTTTTCCCTCTTTTACCTAATGTTTTACAGTTTTTTAATATAAGATTATTCTTTCGTCTTATTCTAAATTTTTCTAAAATATTCAGAATTGGTTTTTCAACATCTAAACTAATCTTAACAACATTAAACTCTATCACTATATCACCCAATTTGTTATTATTTACTCAGTAAAAATAACATCGACATCATCTATATGTCAAATTTATCTCGATTAGAGCTACATTTTGAATAATTATTTTATTATTCTAATTTAATATTGCATATAAAAAAGGTTCAATGAAAATTATTATTTTCCTCATGTTTTATTGCCTCAGGAAAAGAGCAGAATAATTAACTCACTACTATTCGTTATGGAAGACATAAGAATTATAAATGAAAGATATCAGTTATTTCTCACCCTTGATAAACATATTTTTGATGTTTATAATGAAGAAAATCTAAAATGTATCGATGAAGCATATGAAAATGGTGACCCATTAACATCAATATTTACGAAAATAATTGATAAAAAAAATAAATTACATAAATTCAATTCCGTCGAATATCAACTTGATATATCATTTATTAGTAAAGATATTAAATATTTAACCGGTCTCTTATACTACTTACACCCTTACATCAATATTCCTTCCAAGGAAGATAACACATATTTTCAAACAACTTGCGATAAACGCTATTTAGTGTTTGCTAGTCTTGCTAATCAATGTCTTTACAATTTCTGGGACAGGGTTGGTGATTTATTATATGTATTTTTTGAAACAGGATTAAAAGAAGACAGCGTTTATTTATCTAGAGTTCTCAATAATTTCCCGGAAATATATAAAGTCAGCAAAAACTATATTTTATTGAAAGATATATATGATAATAAATTAAAAGAATTATTTAATCAGAGACAACAAATAGTTCATTATAAACAATTAGGGACAAAACATTATTTAGGCCTTCAGTATAATTATAGTGATAAAGAAAAAGCAGTATTGCTTGAGAAAGAAAAAACTAGTTACCCGAAATATTTTAAGGAACAATCAGAACTTACATTTAAGGGATTCTATATAGCACTAAACTTAATAAATGAATTACCCGATAAAATCTAAATTTATTTCCCCTGTCCTCCAATATAAGCGGAATACTCAGGCATTTCTTCTAAAGCTAAAATAAATTTTTAATGATCTCGAAGTATAGCCAGACATTTCTGCCTGGCTTCTATCATGATACCTGTAAAAAGAGCCGCACAGTTGTTGACAGGCGGCTCTTGAATTTATAATGCAATTCACTTTAATACCTGATCACCTTAAATAGATAAATAGTCTAATTCTGGATGCAACGGACACTAAACCCATAATCCTTTGGGTAGTCAAGCATAAACATACTATTAGTATTATCGCTCAGGCTCATGGTGTTTGCTAACGTCGCAGTAAAGTCCGAAGATATCAAAATGTAAGCGTCGTCTCTTAAATAATTGAAAAATAGAGGATCGCTATAACGGTAGCCAGCCAACAAAGCAGAAAAGCCGCTTGTGTTCGTTCCCAGTCCTGCACCGATTCCCTGGTCTTCTCTTTTTAATGAATTGCCATCATTATTTACTGTTGAACTTAATATTTGGTATTCTGTATAGTCTGGTAAATGCCAGCCAGTCGGGCATATACCCTGTATCTTGCCTGTAAATTGCGGGTTTGGAGAGGTAGTATTTGTAGCACCATTCTTATACTGAACTGCTTCTGCCCATTGGTATAAACCGCCGTAAGTAGTACAATTTGCAGGATCATCATTATAACAGTACTTTTCTATTATGCCGTTGTTGGTTTGATCGACCGATCCATTTATCCGTGTTCCTACATCAAGGTTTTCCTTTAACCAGCATTGGTTTCCGATCAGTATAGTGTTATAATTTTTACCAGAATAACTAATAGTGCTTGTGCTACAACTAACAGCAGTGGTTGTAAAATTCCATACGCTTGACCATCCCGATGTGCCATAACTGTTTGATGCATTTACTCTCCAATAATAAACCGTCTGATTACTTAGAAAAGTAATCTGTCGACTTGTACTTGTCAATCCGCTTTGGTTATATATAAAATTTGGAAATGTGCTATCCCTTGATACCTGGAATGCATAGCTTGTCGCCCCAATGCTGGCATTCCAACTGAGTGTTGGCGTGATAGAAATATCCTTTCCTTTATCTAAAGGGGACGTAAGCGTTGGGGTAGCTGGAGCTGAAATAATGATCCTAAAAGACCAAGTTGGAGTAGACCATCCCGATGTGCCATAACTGTTTGATGCATTTACTCTCCAATAATAGACCGTCTGATTACTTAGACCAGTAACCTGTTGACTTGTACTTGTCAATCCGCTTTGGTTATATATAAAATTTGGAAATGTGCTATCAGTTGATACCTGCAATGCATAGCTTGTCGCACCAATGCTAGCATTCCAACTGAGTGTTGGGTTGATAGATACATTTGTTGAATTATTTGTAGGAGTTGACAAATTTGGTATTGATGGAATTTTCTGATCTTTGATGCAACGGACACTAAACCCCAAAGCCTTATCATTGTAAGAGTAGGGTATATTACTATCATTGGAACTCAGACTCACTTTGAACGCGTTCCTATCATTGTACTCTGCAGAGCTCCAAAGGTAAGTGCCGTATCCTATATTCCAGTAGCCCGCATGCCCCCCGTAATCACGGTAGCCCGCCAACAATCCAGAAAATCCGCTTGTGTTTGTACCTGCACCGCTGCTCGTTCCCTGACCAACCGCTTTTAATGCGTTGCCATTATTGCTTACTGCTGAGTCTAAAATTTGTAATTCCTCGTTTGTTGGTATGTGCCAGTCTGAAGGACATATTCCTTGAACATTCCCACTAAGTGGTGGATTAGCAGATAAAGTATTTGTAGCACCATTCTTATACTGAACTGCTTCTGCCCATTGGTATAAACCGCCGTAAGTTGTACAATTAGCGGGATCATCGTTATAGCAATACTTTTCTATCATACTGTTGTTGGTTTGATTATTAACGCTATTTATTACGATTCCAACATCAATGTTTTCCTTTAGCCAGCATTGGTTGACTATTTGGACTGTATTATATGTTTTGCCACCATATATAACTGTAGCCGTTGCACATGGTCCTCCATCAATGACTAAATCGTTCGCTATTATTTTTATTTGGAATTGATTATTATGAACGCCAGAATATATCCATGTAATTGTTTTAGCTGTTCCAGTCGCCACACCAGCTCCAATATCACCGCATGCTGAACCGAAATTATAATTCCATGTAGTTCCACCGTCGCTTGATACTTCCATGCTAATTGTAACACTACTTTGTTCAGCATCTGATACATTGTAATGAACTGTTACTGTTGAACCTGAAATACTGAATGTTACTTTTGTAACTACAGGATTTGTATTTGTTGCCCATAATTGTGAGGTTAATAAAACAATTATTGCTAAATAATATAATATATTTTTTAATTTCATTTTTTTACTCTTTATTTTAATAACAACATCTTCTTGGTTGAAGCAAAATTGCCCGCCTGTATTTTATAAAAATAGACTCCGTTGCTTAAACTACCAGCATCAAAATTAACCTTATAAATTCCAGCTTCCTGATTTTCATTCACCAGGGTTTTTATCAGTTCCCCCAACATGTTAAATACGGTTACTATTACATTTGATGAGGTAGGTATAGAATATGTAATAAGTGTACTGGGGTTAAATGGGTTAGGGTAGTTTTGTGCTAAGTCGTATTTCAAAATAACTGCCGCAACTTCTACAGTATTTGAGTATTTGAAGACCCCAACCTGATCAATCTGTTTTAAGCGGTATTGAGATTTTCCGCTTAGAGGTTTGTTATCTTTAAAACTATAATTATTTGGTGAGATACTGTTCCCATGTCCGCTTATAAAACCTATCTTCTCCCAAATAGCTTCCTTAACAGCGTTAGCTCTCTCAATTTCATATCCGAAGTTGTTAACTTCAGTTGCTGTTACCCAGTATAGATCTACATTGCCTGAACCTTGATTAGCAGTAAAGGAAGTCAGTTCAACAGGTAGGCTGCCCGCTGCAGAATAACCTATTCCAATACCTGCACAAAGCTGAATTGAAAAAAATATTAGAAGAGTAATTGTTGTTTTCATATTGTAAATCCTTTTACGTACATGAGATTATTAAAAATTGTTTAAGAATAATAATGGTGAGAGGAACAGGTAGGAGAGCAGAAATGATTATAGCGAAATGAAACTGTTATTAAGTAACATTTTTTCATTGGAACTCCGTATATGTATTTTGAAAGTTATCTTAACTTTATTTCTTATACCTTAATTGGTATAAGAAT
>JARLHB010000077.1 GCA_031292465.1 Ignavibacteriaceae bacterium | reverse complement strand
GTTCGTCCTGAGCCAGGATCAAACTCTCCGTAGTAGAGTTTAATTTTTTTGTAATCTTGGCGTTTTAGACGCTTAGTTGAAACCATTTAACTGACTGGTTAAATGCACTCACTCTTTCAAAGAACACTTGTAATTCCTTCATTAAAGAAGGGCTTCAAATTTACTACCTCTTACTTCGAAAGTCAAGGGGTTAGTTTCATTTTTTCAAATTTTATTTTCTTTTTTCTAAGAACTGAATATTTTGCCATTGCAAATACTCATAAAAAATACATCTTCTAATTAAACACTTTTTTTTAAAAGAACCAAATTATTCAGCAAATAATTTTTATATTTTTTTCATTAGAATATTTATTCAATGAACTTTTACTGTAACTAAGTCAATCGCTTATAATCATTTGTTCAAAGATAAATTCTTTAGAACACTGTAATTAGCTAATATACAAATACTAAAAGGCTCTTACTTCATTATGCTATTCTTACTATACGCTTGCAGGCTCTACATCTTTCTTAACTGAAGATAGATAAGTAGTATTGTGGCAAAGCCGGTTATTACACTTGCAAGCTGTGTTGCCTTTCCCACATTGTACCAGAACGTTCTTGGTGTTTTTTTGGATATCCAGATATAGTCTCCCGGTTCAATTGGGTTATTTACTTCTTTATCCTTAAGATTATACCAGGCTCTTGATTTACCCTTAATAAGATACATATCTCCCGAAGCTGTTTCTCCCAAGCCTTCGGCTTGTGCAATATAATAATCTATCTTTTCGCCCTTAACATACTTCACATAACCAGGATTGTTCACCTGTCCAAAGATATAAACAAGGTTTACTTTTTGAGGGATATAAATAACATCGCCATCCCTGACTTTAAAATTTCCCGCCGACGTATCACCTTCAGCCAGTTTATTAAAATCTATTAGTCCGTTTCCTCTTTGCAATCTCAGCATGTCATCAATGTTAAAATAGTTGGTATCTTCTTCAACTAAAGTAGACATCCTTAGCATTCTTAGTTGTTCTAATTGATTAGAAAAAGTTAAAGATTTAAATGCATTTGCCCCCCTGACAAGTTCGGCTTTATATAAATCTGCATCGTCCTTAAAACCTCCGCATTTATCAATAACTTCTTTTATCGTTTCATTATCCTTTGAGATAGGAATAACTCCAGGCCTGTTCACCTCACCAATAACATTAACCACAAAATCTTTTTTCTCATCCTCATTTGCCAGGACTATTATTCTATCACCCCTCTGCAACGGAACATCATCATTGATGTTAACCATTACAGAATCCATCTTTTTCCCGTCATAGCTAAGACGGTCTATTTCAACTTTATTTACATTTTCATATGCCTTGTTCACACCCTGCGCAAGTATTAGAGCATCCGATAATTTGTCACCTTCCGTATATAAAAACTTCCCTGTATGGTTTACAGCGCCATAAACGGTAAAGAAATTTCTTTCAAAATCAGCAGGGGCAAAGATCAAAACATCTTCATTCTTCAGATAAGGATTATATTTAAAATCTCCCGTCACTCTAAATTTCACCAAATCTATGTTCATTATTTCACCCGATGACCTTTTAAGCAGAATATTCCTTAGCGATAAATTTTCCAGTCTTGTTTGACTCCCTCCAAACTGTGAGGGATTAATCAGGCCCTCCTGGCCTGCTTGGCTCTTATTTATCTGGCTGATAGCCGCTTCATATGTTCTTGTTACAAACTGGTCAACCCTCTCTGTACTTGATGCCGGGAAAGTACCATTTGTAATAAAGTCTCCGCCTATTGTAACACTTATAGAGTACATATTTAGCATTGAATTTGTTCTCGCGCTTTTCCCATTATCGTCTTGCGAAAAGGATATTTTACATGCGAAAAGAAATAATAATAAGACAAGTCCTTTTTTCATCATATTTTACCTTTTTTTTAAAAAATTCTTACATTTTATATTGATTTGCATAATATTTAAGATACTCACCGGAGATTATTTTTTCCCACCAAACTTTATCCTTAACATACCAGTCAATTGTTTTTTCTATTGCCTGTTCAAAAGAATATTTAGGCTTCCAGCCCAGTTCACTTTGAATTTTTGTGGAATCAATTGCATACCTCCTGTCATGCCCAAGGCGGTCTTTTACGTATTGAATTAAATCTTCAGACTTGCCTAAATGTCTAAGTATAAGTTTTATTATCTCAATATTAGACATTTCATTGCTTGCACCTACATTATAAACTTCACCTATTTTACCTTTTTCCAGTACTAATTCAGCAGCTTCATTATGATCAATTACATATATCCAGTCACGTACATTTAATCCATCGCCATATACTGGAAGTTTCTTATTGCTTAAAGAATTTATAACCATAAGGGGTATAAGCTTTTCAGGGAACTGATAAGGGCCATAATTGTTGGAACATCTGGTAATGACAACCGGCAGCCCGTATGTGTGATAAAAAGCCATTGCCATCATATCTGCAGCAGCTTTGCTTGAAGAATAAGGGCTGTTTGGGGATAGTGGAGTGGATTCAGTAAATAACCCTTCAGCACCCAAACTGCCATAAACTTCATCTGTGGAAATTTGCAGGAATTTTTCAATCTTGAATTTCATTGCAGTCTCTAATAGGACATTAGTGCCTATTACATTAGTAGTATAAAATATCTGAGAGCCTGAAATGCTCCTATCTACGTGTGATTCTGCGGCAAAATTAACAACATATTTAATCTTATACTTTTCAAAGATAAAATTAACTAATTCTGAATTAGCAATATCACCCTTTATAAAAGTATAATTTTTATTGTTTTCTGATTGCCTTAAATTATCAAGGTTTCCTGCATATGTAAGCTTATCAAGATTAACGATAAAATAATCATCCCTTTTTTCTAAGATGTTATTGATAAAATTACTTCCGATAAACCCGGCACCACCTGTCACTAATATATTTTTCATCTTACTCCTTAAAAAGAAAATAATCCTATAAAAATTCCAGTCTGTATAAAAAAGCTATTTCCGTTTATATTTGAAGGTACATTTGAAACATCTTTATCATTGTCATAAGTCCAATTGCCGCCAAAAGTAAACTGGTATCCGGCTCCAATGCGAAAACACAGCATGCGATATGCAGGTATCTCAATATTCAATATTGGTGAAAACAGCCAATAGGAATTTTTCATTGAAAATGACGAAACTGGAGAAGAATACACCCCCTGCCAGACTGATTGCCACTCTGCTCCTCCATTATTCCTATAAATGCTAATATTTAAGCTGCCCCGCCCCAATAATGTGCCCACAGATACTGCAACGTCTTTGACGAAAGGCAAAGTATATTCAAAAGAGACTCCTCCGCCTGTTAAAGAATAATCAGTCTGCCTTTGTTCCAGTTGCGGCGCAATAGAACTTGACCCCAAAGGGTCAACAGTATAAATACCGGAATTAGATTTTGAACCGCCAAATCCAAACCCGCCAATTCTAAAGTTTTTCAATATTCCAAGATAAAGAAATCCTGAAACACCTGAGCTATAAAATCCACTGCTTGGAATATTTGGGAAATTTATATTTCTAAGCTGTGTATTAATACCGTCAACCTTAGGCATTACCCAACCCGGAGTATAGCCTATCCCGCCTCCCAATGGAGCATCATAGAATGATGATTCCTGAGGGTAAACATTTAATACGACGCCAATTACCACAATAATTAGGACAAGAACTCTACTCATAATGCACCGGAATTGTGTAATAAAATTTACCAAAGCCAATCAGAAAAACAAAGGAGTTATTTATATTTTCCCCATTGAATTTGAGATCGTGTCTGCTATAATTCGTTGCTAAATTATCATTTGGCCCAAAATAGCAAAAAAAATTGAATCGTGACAGCTTAATTATTTTTGACTATCAATTATTGTCCCTGGCCAGGGAATGAAAAGCATAAAACTTGTCAGCGATATTGTTTTTACAAAGCCTGGGTGTATGGAAGTGTTTTCCAATGCCACTCATTTTTTCATAATTTGATGAACAAAGAAAGAATGACTTTCCGAACATTAATCTGCACGAATAATTATTTGGCATATCCACGCATTAACTCATAGACTAAACACCTCTGATTATTAGAAGCAAACACGATAATTAATAAATTTATCTATTACAAATAGTAATCGTTATGAATATCAGGCGTAAGATAATTATTCCCATTTACGGTTATTTGCAAGTGAGCATTGATATTTATTGTTCCACAAGATGCAGCCATTATCACTATGTCCTATATAGCGAATAATTCATGGCCAGCTTCTCAGAGTTAGATGTTCCAATCTTGTGGAGCCATACTATATTTAGTACGTTTCGCATTTAAATTATATTTAGAAATATAAATATTACGTATTATATATATACTTATCGATCTCTATATTTAGTTATTAGGTGCGGGAAAACAGTTGATGGCTATTTCTAATAGCCGGGCTGTTTCCGGGGAAATATGAGGGGAAAATTTGGATTGGACAAGTAACAGATAAAATTTCCAATAGCGTATGAGGCTATTTGGGATCCTTTACATCATTAAGGTTCTATAACATGAAGTACAATAACGCCCGTATCTTTTTTTATTTTAAGGAGATACTCGGAAAGCGGGGCTTCGCTAATTTGTACTTTACTACCTACATTGGGTGCATGGAGTAAATGAATCCTTCCGTCATCCATTCTTACAGCAATCCCAACATGATTGATATCCAGACCATTTACTCCTGAGGTGATTGCAAT
>JARLHB010000076.1 GCA_031292465.1 Ignavibacteriaceae bacterium | reverse complement strand
ATAATAAGGTTTTCATCCTCAATAACTTTAAATATTATTCTGAGATCGTTTTTGCGGATTCTAAAATATCCTTTAAATTCTCCTTGCAACTGCTTTAGATCGATATTTTCATTATGCCCGCTAAGTTTTTTTACTGCTCTTATAATCAGTTCATTAATTTCATCTTTCCCAGCGCTTCTTTTATTAAAAAACTTTTCAGATTTACGCTCAAATTGGATTTGAAGTATTCTTTTCCTGTCGGGACGGATTGATTTACTCATAGTTCAACAATATAAGATTCAGTGCGGATAATCTCTTTGTCCTTTTTGGTTCGCTTATTTAAAATTTTCTCAATGTCTTTTTGTTCCGAAATGCTTGCTGCCGGTACCGTATCTAATCTTAGCTTGAATGGGATTCCTTTATTTATAATTATACTATTATAAAACAAGCCGATTGCATTAGAACTGTTCAGGCCAATTTTTTTTAAAATTTCCTCAGCTTCTTTTTTTACATCAGAATCTATTCTGATTGTCAGCATTGAATCTTTCATATTTACTTGTTCCTTTTTAATTCAGGCAAATGTAATACATTCGTTATACAATTGCAAAAAGGAGAAAAGGATTGAAATATTACAAAATTGAAAGATTCAAAAATCGATTAAAAAGTCCCTTCTTGTAAGGGACCTTTTAAATTGTTTCCTTCAATTTATGTGTCGTAATATAACAAAATGAGTGTTCCGTTTATTGCACATAATAAACTGATAACTTTTTTATGCAGGGTGGCTTTGATGATTCAATAATGGATAACCTGATTTTAGTAGTTGAAATCGGTTCAAACTGATTAATAACCTTATGTCCCACAGAGACGCCCTCAACAATTTTTTGCCATTTACCGTTCTTCCATGCTTCAATCATATATTTACGTATATTTTCACCTTTTGCAATATCTTCCATAATAATCACATGATTAATCTTAACCGGATGGCTGCTTATGGTTAAGGTAATTTCTTTACCTGAACCATTTGTTTCTGCAATACTTTTACCGAATCTCTTTTTGATCTCTTTTCCAAAATCTGCAAATAGTTTGGCATCTTCCTGTGGAAATTGCCCTGAAGTATCTATTGCCATTCCAATAAGCATATTTGTATTTCTGCCAACGCTTTTATAATACTTATCCACTAATTCATTAGCTGAAAGCAAATAGTTTTCCTGGCCAGCCTTCCAAAGCCAGCCGCCCTGCCAGGCTTTATTATTCCTGTTTGGGAAATCTGATTCAGCCGGGCACCAAATTTTACCATCGGGATTGCCTGACAAGCCTTTTATTTCCACCTGTCCGTTTGATGAAGTAGTTGTATCGGTTCTGCTCCACATTGGATAAGGGGCAATGCCTTCTTCATTCCCAACCCATCTAATAAGGTTTTCGTTATTTAACGGACCCTGAAATAATATAGCTTCGGGCTGATATTTTTTCACTAATTGCTCAACTTCATCAGCAATACCTCCATTGGTATTAGGGGTTACGCCTCCGTCAAACCAAATCTCAAATAACTTGCCGTAATTAGTCCAAAGTTCTGTTAATTGATGTAAAACCATATTATTATATCTTAGGAGTGCATCACCGGAAAGTATGAATGGATTATCGTGTACACCGTAATAAGTGTTGCTGTTGGTGCTGCAATAGAAGCCGTAACGCAGTCCATATTTCTTGCAGGATTTTATAAAAGAAGCTGCAACATCTCCTTTCCCATTTTTAAATGGTGTATTGCTAATATTATAAGGGTGCGCTTTGGTCGGCCAAAGAGAAAAACCGGTACCATGTTTTGCAACCAATATGGCATAGGTAGCGCCAGCGGCTTTAGCCGCTTTAATCCATTGGTCAGTGTTTAGTTTTGAAGGGTTAAAGACACTTAATTGAGGCAGCGTTTCCTTACGATTGTAATCAAATGAGTCAGGAGTATAAATGTTAATATCAAGATGAATAATAACTCCGATTTCGGCATCGGCCCACTTCACCTGGGATTTTGTGGGAAGTACCTGCTGGCTTTCTGCCTGAGCACTTAAGCTTTGATAAGTACAGAGAATAAAAATGATTACAAAAAAACCGGTAATTATATTACTGGCTGTCCCCAACAAAAATTTATTAAAAGAATACATTATATATTTCAACTTTTACCGTCCATGGATTTAATTTATTAACAATCTTTAGTTACAGATATTATGGTGCAAATACTTCTGTGAAAATTACTAATTTTATTAAACGCTTCATATTAATTTTTTACAAAGCTTCTAAATTCTAAGACAGGCTGTGAAAAGATTCTTTAAAAGTCCAATCACTTTTGCCACTATGTGGGAAGGGGATTGGGGCATGCGTAACCGGGTACACGGGAAGTTCTATAACAATGAAACCGTAAAGCAATGAATCAATGGAAACAAGAATTCAGACAGCCTTATTTTCCGAACAAAAATTCCAGATATCTCCAATTCCTCTTTGCCCATGCTGACTCACTATGTGCAGCGCCTTCATCAACATAATAATATAAATCTTTTCCCGATTGGTAGCCCTGGTTTTTCAGTTCGTTTACTATTTCATCAACGCCGGGCTTAAGGCGGGCTTCAAGATCAATTGTACCGATGTCTATATAAATCTTTACCGGTTTTTTAATACCGGAATAATTTACCACTTTCGGAATATAATTTATTTCTTCTATATGAAATGCAGGTGAGAGGCATGCTGCTTTAGAAAAAGTCTCGGGGTGTTCCCAGGCGAGCATAAATGAAATTAATCCCCCCATTGAAGAACCTCCGGTGGCTGTATTTTCTCTGTCGGGAAGTGTGCGGTAATTTTTATCAATGTAAGGTTTTAAAGTATTTACAACAAAGTCCATATATATCCGGCCTAACTCTGTATCGCCGTATTCGGGAGACCTGTCAGGCGTATTATATATACCGACTATTATAATTTCTTTTATAGACCCTGCTTTAATTAAACTGTCGGCGGCT
>JARLHB010000075.1 GCA_031292465.1 Ignavibacteriaceae bacterium | reverse complement strand
TTTTAGCTTTTAAAGTTACATGTCCTAAATAATGATAGGTAGGATGAAAAACTTGCGCAATTTTATCATAGCCGGAGGTATAACCGAGGGGAGACTTGTCATCCGTACTGTCCTGCGAAAGAAAGATTTTTATTCCATCAATTTCATCTATCTCATTTTTAGGAGCACTAACTTGATATAACATAGTCCCCGGTACTTCCTCAATATCATATTCGATACCTGCAACTCCATCACGACCAAACCTGTTAGTCCATTTTTTTACTGATGAATCGAGACTTACTGCCATATAAGTTATTGTGCCATTCGCTAATAAAGAGCCTAGGTGTTTTTTAGTGAATGCCGGTACAAGACAAGTGTCATTAGGATAAATTATACTATGAATATTATAATTATTGAATGAATCTATTACACTCATATCAGAAACCCAATTACTAGTATTACCAGGATAATAACCCGGCACTATCATTTTATTAAAGCCTGAGTTTGCAAACGATTTTATTTGTGCTGAACCGGGATGACGTATGAAAAGAGTATGCCACCCTACATTATCTATTATCGACGGTTGTGTTTGTGCTTGTGTGGATTGTGCATAAACGTTACTCAGACTAAATATAAAATAAAACAATACGAAAATTAAGACACCTATTTTATACCGGTAGCTTTTATAAACAAATACCTGCATAAATCCTCCTTGTGTTTTAAATGTTATTTAAAAAGATTGAATTAGAATACTTATACCTATACTGACTAACACATGTTTATACTTTTTCCACCAATATCGTCCTCCCAAAGTTGTGGTTGTTAAACAAACCAAAACTAAAATAAATGGAAACTTGTCGTGGTTTTTCCCCCTAAAGGAAACTTCAGAATAAACAATTAAATATTAGAAAACATATTATTTAAAGTCAACTAATAAAATGGAATTAATATATAATAATAATTATGTTACAGTAACATTAGTCACAATAATAAGTCCTTACCAATAACTAATAATTTGATATATCCGGTACACACATATTAAGGATTCTATAATAAAATTCTAATTATTTTTAACTGCTGGTATTTATTAATAAAATTGCTATTTTATGAAAGCGCCATATTAATAATAATATACTAAGGAGCCGGTATGCTGGCAAGAAAATATTCTTATATAATAATTATCGTCCTTTTAATAACTTCATTAAATTATCCGCAAAAGAAAATAAACAGGACGCTATACCAGTCATCGCCGATTATAGGGCTTTTAAACGGAGTAATGAATGACAGCTTTACCGTAGGTGAAATTGCAAAGTACGGCAGCTTCGGCCTCGGCACTTTTAACGGCGTTGACGGCGAAATGATTATACTCGATGGGAAAGTTTACCGCGTGGATAATTCAGGCAAAGTAACCATGCCCGGCAAATTAACACGCACGCCGTTTGTTACATCTGCATTTTTCCATGCAGATACGGTTATAGCTGTTAAAGATTCTTTAAACCTGAATCAGTTGCAGGAATTTATAGACAAGAGTTTAATATCGAAGAACTTAATATATGCCGTAAAAATTACGGGCAGATTTAAGTATATAGAATCCAGAAGCGAAGCCAAACAAACGCAGCCGTATACTAATCTTGCCGATGTTCTGAAAAACCAATCTGTTTTCAAATTTAATAATATAGAAGGTACATTGATTGGAATTAAAACGCCGGCTTATTTGCAGGGAGCAAATGCGCCGGGCTATCACTTCCATTTTTTATCAAAGGATAAAAAATCAGGCGGGCATATTTTAAATTGCGTTGCGGAAAATATTAAAATAGAAATTGAGACATTGAATAACCTTGAATTAAAACTTCCGGCAAACAAAGAATTCTATAATGCGGAATTCGATAAAAAGCCTGCGCCGGGTTTGTAGGTATTATAAAAGTTAGTAATTGTTATTTTGTTACTTTTAATATAAGCGACTACCCCTTGCTCCCCTCCTTAATAAGGAGGGGAGCGGCTTCAGCCGGGGGTGGTAAACGGCTAAGTATTTGTACAATTTTAAATTACTCTGACGATTGTTCGAAATTGAAAATAATACATTAATGTAATTTTTTAGCCCCGTCAGGGGTGGAATGCTTGTAGTATAATTGTAAAACAGAAAATATTAAACCCCGGAGGGGTGACATGATGCACCATGCCGCATCTATGATGCTCTTTGACTTTAACGGAACATAATTCAGCTACAAGCATTTCGCGGCTATGCCGCTATGATTTTTACGCTATTCGTTTAAGTCTAATACAGAAATTATTAATCTTACGAATTATTATCTCACGTTTTGCAATATCAATTTATTCTAAATTAAATTGATATTATAAGTGGCGAAACAGCGTTTCGCCGTACAATTGAAATAGATGGAAAGCCTTATTTCCTAAGCGCTGAAACTTCTTCTGCAGTAAGTTCCCTGTAAGAGCCGGGGGACAGATTTTTTAACGTAATATTTTTTATTCTCACCCTTATTAGCCGCAGGGTTGGAAAACCTATGTTGGCGGTCATTTTTCTTACCTGCCGGTTTCTTCCTTCAACTAATGTAAGGCTTATCCATGTATCCGGAATATTCTTTCTTTCCCTTATTGGCGGTACGCGCGGCGGGAACATGGGATCCTTAATTATTTTTGCTTTTGCAGGCAGTGTCTTTACGTCCTGAATAATTAAGCCGCCTGATAATTTCTGCATATCATCTTCGGCAGGGACGCCTTCTACCTGAACATAGTATTCCCTTTCATGCCGGTTTTTGGGGTTAAGCAGGTAATCTGTAAGCGGTTTGTCGTTTGTTAACAGCAGCAGCCCTTCGCTGTCAAAATCAAGCCGTCCAACAGGATAAACCTGGCCGGGGAATTTGCCTATATCTGACAGCGTTTTTCTGCCTTCTTTATCAGTAAATTGAGAAAGTACGCCGTATGGTTTGTATATTACTATATAGTACGGTTTATTGTATGAAAAATGAGTTGGTAATGCTGTCCGGTGCATCTCTGTAATACCTGTATGTGTTAAAATTTACTTTTTCAATTTTGAATTTAGTTTTTGCCCGTTCAAGGAATTCTGAATCCTCACTGTATTCCAAATTCTTAAATCCGTTCAATTCTGTAAAAACATTCCTTTTCCCGAAAAATGTAGCTCCTATTGTGCATTGGGAAAGATGAATAAACTCATTCGGATTGTTTTTATCCCTGACGTATTCATTCCCTATAATTTCCACCCCTCCGTGGATGAGGTCAACTTCTGGATGCTTTGCCATAAATTCCACGCGTTTAAGAAGATGATCCTGTAGGTATTCATCATCGCTGTCGAGAAAAGTAATATACCTGCCTGATGATTCCTTAATGCCCCTGTTCCTGCTAAGAGGCAGCTTCATATTTTGCTGGCGGAACAGCCTAATATTGCTGTTGGATTTCTGGAAAGTTTCCAAAACCTCAAAGGAATTATCTTCGCTGCCGTCGTCAATCCCGATTAATTCCCAGTTCTTAAAAGACTGGCTGACAAGCGAATTTATGCACCTCTCAAGGTATTTTGCCCTGTTATAAAAGGCTAAAATAACCGATACTTCATACTGTCCGGGATCAGGCTGCAAATAATTCTTCCTGTCTTATTTTTAATGAAATATTAATGCAATATAGAGAATAAAATAATGCGAAATATGCAATTATATGCCATATTAAAAAACCTTTAATTTAATAAAAGAATATTGTCCTTTTATTGTAAGTTTGGTTATTTTTATACAGTAGAAAATGTTGGTAAAATATCCGTAATCTAACGTTGACATAAACTGAGAGTAATTATTAAATAGATAATTAATTATAATGTCAATTAACAGACGGGGTCTAAAATGTCATTTAGAGATCAGCAAAAATATCTGGACGAGTTGAGGAAGTACGAAAAGAAGTTAGATCGTAATGAACTGGAAGACTACAAAATGTTTGTGAAGATGCACAAAGATGAGGAAGAATTTGATTCTGTAACTCTTCAACGCCTGCAGGAACTTTATGAAAAGTATTATGAACCTGTGGATAAGCATAAATACGATGCTTTTTTCAAAAGGAGAGATATCTGATTTTTGTAAGTTGTGAAGAAGTTTAACCTTTTTAAGGCTTATGTGCTGTTGAGTGACTGTATTTTTATCCGGCGCCTCTTTTTATATAAGAGGCTTTCTTGTTTTCTTAAAGAATCTCG
>JARLHB010000009.1 GCA_031292465.1 Ignavibacteriaceae bacterium | reverse complement strand
GGTCAAAGCCGTCATTGCTTTTAAGCGTAAAGAATTTCGTCTGGCCAATATTGTAATCTTTTAAAGTATTTTCCGATTCAAGCACAGTCCTTTCAACTTTAGCTTTACTGTCAATCAATAAAACTTTACCCGGGACGGATAAGCTGCTGTAGCTGTCAAGAAAATATTTTCCGTCTTTGTCTTTTACAACTTCATGAACACCCGGCTCGTTTGTAAGGCGTGTTACCTTACCTGATTCAATATTTACTGAGTAATAATTCATTTCCAAAGGACTTTCTTTTGTCGCCGTGAAGTAAGCAATTTCGCCTTTGGCATCAAATCCGTTTAAGTCTGTTACTTCCCATTCACCTTTGGTTAACTGCTTAATTAATTTTCCATTATTGCTGTACAGGTAAAGATGGTTCCAGCCGTCCCGCCTTGAAATCCATATAAATTCATCAGGATGTTTTTCAACAAATATTGCTCCGTGCATAGGCTGTACATATTTGCTGTTAGTTTCCTGAAACAAAGTGTCTATAGCATTTCCTGTGGTTATGTCGTACTTAATTTCACATAAATGATCCTGATCCCTGTTTAATATTCCTATATAAACATACTTCTCATCAGGGTCCCAGGCAACGCCTGTAAGATAGTGGTCTTTAGGTTCGCCGGTGTTTAGGAATGTTGTCTTGCCGGATTTCAAGTCATACACGCCAAGGGTAACCTGCTCGCTTGTCATTCCAGCCATAGGGTATTTTATATTAACCAGCTTAGCTGGGTGAAATGAAATATCAACTATCGGATAGTCGGTTACCATTGTCTGGTCCTTACGGTAAAAAGCAAGATAATTACCGGAAGGCGACCAGAATGTACCTTTATCAATTCCGAATTCATTCCTTGCGCAGTACTGGCCGTTTACAATTCCTTCATTATCATCATTTGTAACCTGTTTCTGCTCATTATTTACAGAGATGTATAAATTGTTCTTTATTGTATATGCCGCCATATTTTGTAAAGTACAATCAAGATTTTCAGCGCCGCTATTTGTGCTGTTAATAAGTTTTAAATCATTACCGCTTATGTTATAGTCCCAAAGAGAATCATTATTCCAGAACCGGAAATTATCTTTATCCGTCCATTCTATATCAGGGAAAGAAGACAGGGTTTGTTTTACCGCTTCAAAATACTTCTCATTCAATTTACTTAGTGAAAGAATTGTTTCTTTAGAATCGGATTTTGTGTTTTCCTGTATCAGGCTTGAATCCTGAACAAATGTAAATTCATTTTCACTAGGCCGCCATTGAAGCTGATGCAGCTTTTTCGGGGCAAGCGTACTCGCCTTTTTTGTAGCGAGTTCTACCGTAAGCTCTTTTTTCTGGCAGAATCCCGCTGCGGAAAGAATAATTAATAGGCAGGCAATGGTTTTTGCTGATTTCATATATTAATCCAAAAAATATTGTTACAAAATAATCCTTAGTGGCTTTGTGCCTTCGTGGCAAAAGGAATTTTCGCCACAAAGGCTCTAAGGCACAAAGAACTTCAATATTATTTATCCATCATTTTTTTTATGTTCCGCACAGCCTGTTTTATGCGCTGTTCATTTTCCACCATGGAAATACGCAGATAACCTTCGCCGTATTCGCCGAAGGCTACGCCCGGGGAAGTTACTACCTCAGCCTTGTCAATAAGCATTTTGGAAAATTGCATAGAGCCCATATCTTTGAACTTATCAGGTATCGGAGCCCAAACAAACATACTTGCTTTAGGTTTTTTAACATTCCAGCCGATGCTGTTCAGCCCGTCCACAAGGACATCTCTTCTTTTAACATAAACTTCGGCAACAGCTTTTGTAACCGAAGGAGGAGAATCAAGCGCTGCAATTGCAGCTACCTGTATAGGCGTAAATATTCCGTAATCATAATAGCTTTTTAATTTGGCAAGCGCCTTGCAAATCTCGGCATTCCCCACGCAGAAGCCTACGCGCCAGCCAGCCATATTGTAGCTTTTAGACATAGTAAAAAACTCAACTGCCACGTCTTTTGCGCCCGGAACCTGAAGTATAGATGGAACTTTTGTCCCGTCGAAAACTATATCGCTGTACGCCATATCATGAACGATAATCATATCGGTTTTCTTTGCATATGCAACAATCTCTTTTAAGTAATCAAGATCAACTACCGCTGTTGTAGGATTAGCAGGGAAGTTAAGGATAAGCATTTTAGGCTGCGGCCACATGGACCTTGTAATAAGAGAAATATCCGGGATAAAATTATTTTCTGCGCTTAATGGAATGGAAACAACGTTTGCGCCGGCGGCAATTACTCCGTAAATATGAATCGGGTAAGTCGGGTTAGGAACCAGCACAACGTCTGCGGCATCAAGCATTGCAAGGCATAAATGTGAAATACCTTCTTTGCTTCCGATTGTTGCAACGGCTTCTGTGGCCGGGTCAATATCAACATCAAAGTCACGTTTATATTTTCTTGATATAGCCTTCAGAAGCCCGGGTATGCCTTTGGAACTTGAGTAACGGTGAGTTTTTGAATCATCAACCGTCTGTTTCATTTTATCAATAATAAATTTTGGAGTCGGCTGATCCGGATTGCCCATGCCAAGATCAATTAAATCTATACCCTGCTGTCTTTTTTGCAGCTTCGTTGCATTTAATTCTGAAAAAAGATACGGCGGAAGACGATCTAATCTTTTAGCGAATTTCATTTTAACCTTTCACATTGTATAATTTGAATTATACAAAAGTACAATTTTTATTTAGTAAAAATCTATTCACGCGTAAAAATATTGATGTGTGTTTCATTTATATGATTATAAATAAAATGTTTTGTAAATTTTATTCCGAAAAATGAAATAAATAACCAAAATATTTTTAATTAAAGAGAGAGCAGGATAAATGAAGATTCAGGTATTGATCATTTCAGTTTTTATTATTGTCTTTTCTATCGGGCTTAACGCACAAAGTAAGAATATAAAAAAGCATGAATATATTCAGGTAACAAAATTTGATACAACGCGCGATGCGCAAAAAGATTTAAAAGATGCGGTTGCCGAGGCGAAAAGGGCAAATAAAAAAGTTTATGTTGATGTTGGCGGGGAGTGGTGCATCTGGTGCCGCCGCCTTGACGGTTTTTACCAGTCAAACCCCGATTTGCAGGAATATCTTAATAAGCATTATGTTTTTGTGAAAATAAATTACAGTAAAGAAAATAAGAATGAAGCGGTTCTGTCAAAATTCCCGAAGATAGACGGCTATCCGCATATTTTTATACTTGATAAAAAAGGCAAGCTTGTAAAATCCAAAGATACCGGCGAACTTGAAGAGGGAAAAGGATATAGTCACGATAAAGTTATGTCTTTCTTAAAAGAGTTTGCAGGCTAAAGCAGATCTTATTTATTTTTTATTTGAATAAGTAATTGGGATGTTAACAAGTTATAGGTTACTCCGACCACCCCCGGCTTAAGCCGACCCCTCCTTATAAAGGAGGGGATTAAAAAATAAATTAAGATTTATTCTAAATCAATTTCCATCCTTTATGAATCCGCTTGTCTGGTTGGAAGTGAGGTAAATAAAAAAATATTTGTATTTGTTCTTTTCCCCTCCTTTATAAGGAGGGGCTAGGGGAGGTCGGAGTAACCTATGAATTTCCTTTACCTAAATCATATTAAATAGAACAAACATTCCCATAAATCAGATCTGATTCTACAAATATTATAATTCCAAAATTAATTTCTTTGAAATTTATAATATAAAATTTATCTTAGCCGCAGTTCTTAAAAAATATTTACGGTGTCCTGTTTAAAATCAGGAAGAATAGGGAATCCGGTGAGAATCCGGAGCTGTCGCGCAACTGTAAAAGCGTTAATAAACAGCAATAAGCCACTGTCATAAAAAATATGGCGGGAAGGCGCTGCTTGTAGCTTAAAGTCAGGAGACCTGCCGTAAACAATAAATAATCAACCTTCGCGGGCGAGGTTAGATTAAAGAAACAGAACCAATCTATAAACGGTTTCATTTTCTTTAACTCCCCACGAAGTTACACCCTTAATCAATTTATTTCATAAAGGAGTAACTTCTATGTACAAGAGTGCTTTATTAATTAATCTTATTTCTGCTTTTATTTTAACATTATTCGTGTCGCCTTACGCATTTCCGCAGGACAGTTCCAGAGTTTATAAAATGTCTGAGATTGTTGTATCGGCCACACGAACAAGTACCCCCTCCATAGAAATAGCAAGTTCAATAAGCGTTATTGATTCTGTAGAAATTGCACAATCCCATAAGACCAATATACTTGGCTTGCTTAAAGATCAATATGGACTTAGCATAATGCAAAGCGGCGGGCCGGGACAGCTTGCGCAATTATATATCAGAGGCGCAAACCCGGGGCATGTGCTGGTCCTGATTGACGGCGTAAAATTAAATATGCCTGACGATCCCGGGAATTCATACGATTTTTCCAATCTGCCTGTTGATAACATAGAAAAGATTGAAGTGTTAAGAGGCCCTCAAAGTACATTGTACGGCTCTAATGCTATGGCAGGTGTTATTAATATTATTACAAAGAAAGGGTACGGTAAACCTTCCTATTTCTTAAATGCTGAAGGCGGATCTTTAAACACTTACAAAGGGATTGCAGGAACAAGCGGCAGTTACGGGCCTGCAGATTATTCTGTTTCTTTCAGCAAAACAAAAAGCGCAGGTGTTTCAGAAGCGGATGCAAGCTACGGTAATACTGAGCCTGATGGATATGAGATTTACAATGTTTCTTCCCGTTTCGGCTACACAATTAATCCCGATATAAAACTAAATGCGTATGCCCAATTTAATACCGGTACCGCCGACCTTGATCAATGGGGCGGGCAATACGGCGATGATCCTACATATAAATTCCATCACGAAGAGGGATCCTACGAAGTTGATGCTGATATAAATTCTTTCAATGGAGTTTGGCGCCAAAATGTAAGCCTGTCATTCATGAGAAATTTACGAAGATATAACTATGACTCAATTTTATATAACCCGACATCAGCAATGAGTTTTTACCAGGGAGATCAGTATCAGTTTGGATGGCATAACATAATAAAAGCGGCGCAATCCCAGCTTCTGACAGTCGGCTTAGAGGCTGCCAAACAAAGTTCTTCTTCGGCAAGTACATATTTATCAACCGTATATGGAAATTCTATTTCGTCTTTTCCGCAAAAGGATATGAATACAATATCGGGATATTTACAGGATCAAATAAAATTATCGGGTAATATTTTTACCACTGCCGGAATAAGATATGATAATTTCGGCGATTTAGGTTCTGCTGTAACCTACAGAATTGCCCAAACCTACCTTATTGAAGCAACCGGGACAAAATTAAAAGCTGTTTTCGGCACTGGATTCAAAGCTCCCTCTTTGTACGACCTTTATGCACCAATTTACGGCAACAAGGATTTAAAAAGCGAAAAGAGCAGCGGCTGGGAAGCGGGATTTGAGCAATATCTTTTTAGCAGTAATTTTTTATTCGGGGTTACTTATTTTAGCAACACGTTTTGGGATTTAATTGGCTACGACAGTAATTACAGAAATATAAACATTGATAAAGCCAATACAAACGGAATAGAATCCTATTTTACTGCTGATTTTAAGGAAATTACTTTTAGTGCAAGTTATACATATACAAATACAGCGGATAAAACGCCTGGCTCATCAGATGAAAATTTATCTTTAATCCGGCGGCCTAAAAATACTGCCGCTTTAAAATTAAACTACATTATTTCAGGCAAGGCAGATGCAAATATTGATTTAGCCTATATAGGGAAAAGGGACGATAAAGATTTTTCTTCTTATCCTGTAAAACGTGTACAGCTTGGCGACTATACATTGCTTGGTGCTTCAGTTACTTATTCAATACTTGAAAATGTAAAGATTTATGGAAGAATAGAAAATGCCCTTGATAAAAAGTATGAAGATGTACTTGGCTACGGTACGGCAGGCAGAACGGGATATATCGGGTTTAAATTAAATTTTAATTAGTAAACATTATTACATATGAATAAACCTAAAGCAATATTTAACTGGAGCGGCGGAAAAGATTCCGCCCTTGCATTACACAAAGTCATCGCTTCTGGCGAATATGATGTTAAATATTTATTAACTACTGTAAGCAGCGGTTTTAAAAGAATTATTCAGCACGGTGTAAGGGAAGAATTACTTGAGGCACAGGCTGAAAGCATTGGAATACCGCTGCATAAATTATTTCTTCCGGGAAACCCTGATATGGAAATATATAATTCCGTTATCAGGGAATCCCTTATGAAATTCAAAGTAGAAAATATTCATACCGGGATATTCGGTGATATTTTCCTTGATGATTTACGCAAATACAGGGAAGAAAAGCTGGCAGAGGTTAATGTAAATGCAGTATTCCCGCTTTGGAAAATGAATACACATGAATTAATTAAAAACTTTGTGGATTCTGGATTTAAAGCCGTAATAGTTTGTGTTAATGAAAGTTTTCTGGATAAAAGTTTTGCCGGCAGGGAAATAGATGAAAGTTTTGTAAATGATTTGCCTGCCGGGGTTGATCCATGCGGCGAAAACGGCGAATACCATTCGTTTGTTTATGACGGCCCGATTTTCAGAAGGCCGGTAAAATTCAAACGCGGAGAAATAATAAAGAAGATATATGTTTCATCAAGTAACAGCAGTGAAGATTATACGCGTGTGCCGGAAACAGTTTTCCGGTACTGCGATCTTATGCTTGAATAATGATGGCTGTTATTAATTTATAATTAACTGAAGTTACGCAAAACAATGCCTTTGTACAGCGAATCGCTGATTCGCTTCTTTTATAATAATGTTTTAATAGCCCCGTCGTTTACGACGGGGTTTATGTTAAAAATAAATTGTTGGCTTTAGCCACATAATAACGGCTAAGATGCGGCTAAAGCCCAGTGTCTTGAGTTCTTATTTCCCCCGACTTATTCCAAAG
>JARLHB010000074.1 GCA_031292465.1 Ignavibacteriaceae bacterium | reverse complement strand
TTAATAATAATTTTAACGGCTCTAACGCATACTATAAAGTTGAAATAAACGATAAATATTCGTTTCACATTTCAAAGGATCATCAAAACAGCGCTCCCTCCCATCCGGATCTAGCGGTGCTGCTTTCAACATCCGGCACTACTGGAAGCCCCAAACTTGTTAAACTGACTTATGATAATATCCAGGCAAATGCGGAATCAATTGCACAATACCTTGGAATAGATAAAAATGAAAAGCCTATTACAAGCCTGCCGATGAGCTATTCCTTCGGTCTGTCTGTTATTAACAGCCACCTGTTAAAAGGCGCAGTAATAATCTGCTCCAACAAATCGATGGTTATGAGGGAATTCTGGAACACATTCAATCATTATAAATGCACATCATTTTCAGGCGTACCATATAATTACCAAATGCTGCAGCGTTTGAAATTTGACAAGATGGATGTGCCTTCGTTAAAGACAATGACGCAGGCCGGGGGCAGATTGAGTGAAGAATTTATAAAATATTTTTATGATTTAACTGTAAAAAAAGGAATAAGATTCTTTGTAATGTACGGCCAGACGGAAGCTACTGCAAGAATATCTTATGTTCCTTATGAAAAGCTTGGCGAAAAAATTGGCTCAATAGGCATTCCTATTCCCAATGGTGAAATAAATATTTTCCCGGATGAAAATGAAATAACAGCTTCACCAATTCAGGGAGAGCTTATTTATTACGGTAAAAATGTAATGATGGGATACGCCGAAAACAAGGAAGATCTTGCTAAAGATGATGAACTGCACGGTGTGCTTCACACAGGCGACCTGGCGTATAAAGATGCCGACGGTTTTTGCTATATTACAGGAAGACTGAAAAGATTTATTAAGCTTTTCGGCCTGCGCGTAAATCTTGATGAAGTAGAAAAGATGATAGAAAATCACTTCGGCACAGCGGCTGCATGCTACGGCGGCGATGATGCACTGAAAGTGCTGGTGCAGTCGCAAGATAAATCTATTATTGAGCCGGTTAAAAGAAAAATTATCGATACATATAAAATTCATCATACTTTTGTGGTTGTTAATTGTGTTGATACTATCCCTGTTACATCTTCAGGGAAAAAAGATTACACCTTAATTCAAAGATCGGGAAATTAAACCGGAGCATTTTTAGAATGGGCGCTATAGAACAATTGTTTGAACTTCCCGAATACTCAATAAATAATATTGAAAAAAGAGAACTGCTTTTAAATGAATTAAGCGGGCTTACAAAATTTCATTATGAAAACTGCGAGCCATATAAGAGCATACTTAATAATCTTGAAATAAATCCGGCTGGTAAATTTAAAAATATAGAAGATATTCCATTTATTCCTGTACGCATGTTTAAAACACAAAAAATTCAAAGCATACCTGACAGCGAAGTACTAAAAGTATTAACCTCAAGCGGAACTACAAACCAGCAGGTTTCAAGAATTGCACTTAACAGGGAAACCTCCCTTCTGCAGGTAAAAGCGCTTGCATCTATAATTACATCATACATAGGCAACAAGCGCCTCCCGATGATTATTATTGATAGCGATGCCACTATAAAAAACAGATCATCAATGAGCGCCCGCGGCGCAGGACTGGTAGGCCTGTCAAATTTCGGTAGGAATCATTTCTTCGCCCTTGATGAAAACATGGAGCTGAAGGTTGATGAATTTATTGAATACGTTGAAAAATACAATTCGGAACCAATATTAATATTTGGCTTTACATTTATGGTATGGCAGTATTTATATAACAAGATCAAGGGGGCCGGCAAGAAAGTTGATTTAAGCAAAGCAGTTTTAATACATAGCGGCGGCTGGAAGAAACTGGTTGAGATGGCTGTAACTAATGAAAAATTTAAAGAAGAACTATTTAATTTGTTCTCCATAAAAAGGGTTTATAATTTTTACGGTATGGTAGAGCAGGTCGGTAGTATTTTTATGGAATGCGAAGAAGGTTATTTACATGCGCCTAATTTTGCCGAGATATTAACCCGTTCTTACGAAGACTGGAGTGTTTTGCCAGCAGGAGAAAAAGGAGTTATCCAGGCAATCAGTATTCTGCCTAAAAGTTATCCCGGACATTCCCTTCTAACTGAAGACCTCGGTACCGTTATAGGTATTGACAACTGCAAGTGCGGTAGAAAAGGCACTTACTTTCAAATAAGCGGCAGAGTACCAAAAGCCGAACTTCGCGGATGCAGCGATACACATGCAGAGACTGTTCTTAATTCAGCAGGAGCAAGGCAATAATGAATGTAACCGTTTTTGCACCAAAGCATAATCCGGGCGCTGAACTTGAAATTATTATTAATAATAATTTTATTTCCCAAAAACCTCTGCCCTCTTTTGATTCCGCAAGTATTGAATTTCTTTCTGCCCTGTCAAAGGAAATTCTTGAAACAAAAGGAATAAAAAGTTACCCTGAGCTTGTTGCACTTGCCTACTGGCTAAGGAAGTCGAACATTATATCAATTGCTGAACAATTTAAAACCGGAATAAGCAACTCAGAAGTTATTGTACCCCGCGGTATAGCATTTCACATAGCCCCTTCAAACGTGGACAGCATATTTCTTTATTCGTGGGCGCTGTCTCTGCTGGCAGGCAATATAAATATTGTCAGGGTTTCGCAAACTTTGAACCCGCAGCTTGAAATGCTTTTTTATGCTATACGAAAAGTGCTGGAGGATGAAAACCTGGCATCAGTTGCGCAGCGGAATATTCTGTTGACGTATCCGAGAGAAGAATCAATTAACAGGTTTATTTCACTCCGTTCAGATGTAAGAGTATTGTGGGGCGGCGATGAAACAATAAATAATATCCGCCTGCTTCCGGCAAAGCCCGCAACTAAAGATATTACGTTTGCTGATAAATTTTCTTACTCTGTAATAAAATCCTCATCATATAATATGTTGGATGCCGACGGTAAATCTAAGCTTGCAAACCAATTTTATAATGATGCGTACTGGTTCGATCAAATGGCATGTTCTTCACCAAGATTTATCCTGTTTGCCGGTAGTAATAAAGAGAATGAACAGGCAAGCGCTTCATTCCGGCAGTTTCTAAACTCGGAACTTACGCGTAAAGGAAAAGTTGATACAATAGATGTTGCTATGGAAAAGCTTGTTTATATGTATGAGTCTCTTTCAAAAACGGATGCCTCATCAAAACCTGAATTGCCCAAAAGCGGTGAACCTGCTGTTGTAAGAGTCGATAAATCCGAAATAAGTAAATTCAGGGAAACATGCGGCGGCGGCTTCTTCTTTGAATGCTTTATTGAAAATCTTTTGGAACTTTCCCTGCTTGTAAGCAGAAAAGATCAGACTCTTGCTTATTCCGGTTTCAATAAAGAAGAACTTTGTGAATTTGCTGCTAAAGTTAACGGCGCCGGGGTTGACAGGATAGTTCCAATCGGGCAGGCTCTAAACTTTGCACCAATATGGGACGGATACTCCCTGCTTAATGAACTCACTAAAAGAGTTCATATAATAATTTAAATTAACTTTTATTCCTCTTCTTTTTTGTCCAGAAAACTTTCAGCATCTTCAATTGTGGGTACATACTTTAGCTTATACGATTCTATTTTTAAAGAATTATTAGCAAACTGCAATAACCCCGTTTTAGATGTGCCGACGACTCTTACAACCCTGTTAACTTTTTTAGCAGTTATTAGCAACATTAATTCCTGAAGAATTTTTACATCTTCCTCTTCACCGCGTATAAGCCGGGAAAAGTCGGTTATAAAATCAAAGCCGGGCTGTAATTCTTCAATTCCTTTTAGAATAAGTTCCTCTGTCTTTTTTGCATCAGAAACCGGCATTAAACCAATTAAAGTAACAATCAGTCTGTTTTTCTCAATATCTGTTTTAACTTTAAACATTTACATTTCTATTTTATTATTAGGTATAATTTTAAGCAATTTTTTTAAATATGCAATAGAATATATCATTTTATTTTAATAATGTTTTTGGGCTATGATTTGTAATACTATAATATTCTACATTTATTTATATTTGATATATACTTAACGGAGTTGTTATGAATGGTTATTCTTCTTCCGAATTAATGCAAATGATAACCGGCTACCAGCGAAGCAGAATAATACTTTCCGCGGTTGAGCTTAATATTTTTGATGAGCTAAACGGTCTAGAATTATCTTCTAACGAACTTGCAGAAAAAATTAACGCCGTCCCGTATCCGCTTGAAAAGCTTTTAAACGTTTTAACATCATTAAAATTGCTAAATAAGAATAACGGTAACTTTTCTAATTCAGAATCCGCCTCAAAGCTTCTTGTAAAATCAAGCCCGTCTTTTTTGGGAGGTGTAATGCACCAAAATCATCTTTGGAATACGTGGAGCAAATTAAGCGAAATCGTAAAGGATAAGGATGCTAAGAAAGAATCCGAGATAAACCAAAGAGGCGATGAATGGTTAAAAGCTTTTATTGCAGCGATGCATGCAAGAGGAATTGCAAGGGCAAAAACTGTAAAAGGATTAATTAATTTATCCGGTGTTAAAAGGCTGCTTGATATTGGCGGAGGTTCCGGAGTTTTTGCAGCCACGTTCATAAATGATGATCCCTCTATGTCAGCAGTAGTATTTGATCTGCCTAACGTAGTGCCAATTACTCAGGAATATATAGCAAAGCAGAATATGTCCGGCCGCATTACTACATTAGCGGGCAACTACCTTAAAGACGATATCGGCAATGGATATGATTTTATTTTTCTCTCAGCAGTTATTCACAGTAATTCCTATGATGAAAACGCTTTACTTATAAAGAAATGCGCTTCCGCATTAAATGAGAAAGGTAAAATAGCCGTACTTGATTATATAATGAATGATAACCGCACTGCTCCCCTTGCCGGGGCAATATTTGCAATAAATATGCTTGTCGGTACAGATGAAGGGACAACTTATACAGAAAAAGAAGTGAAAGAATGGATGACCGCGGCAGGATTAAATAAATTTGAACTTACTGACGCCGGTGAAGGAAACAATATTTTAATAGGAAGTAATTAATTATGAAATGGTACAATTATATTGCGTGTTTATTTGCAGGAATATTCCTGGCAAATTTTGCCCCTCATTTTATTGAGGGCATTACCGGACAATCTTTCCCAACACCTTTTGCCAATCCACCCGGTAAAGGATTATCATCTCCAACGGTAAATGTTTTGTGGGGTCTCCTTAACCTTGTAATAAGTTATCTTTTATTCAGAGCTTCTAGAATATCCAATAAAAATATATGGTCCGTCATTATATTTTTTATCGGTATCCTGCTTATGAGTTTAATGTGTAGTGTGGTGTTTGCCGGCGTGCACAATTAGATTAATTACTGCTTATAATTAAAATACACAATCTTTTAGTTGGCAACCCAGGACCTTTCTGTCGTGGGTTGCTGAAATAAAGAGTTGTTTTAATTTTATAAAGTTGTCATGTTAATATTTATGGAACTGGAAGATATCCATTATTTTAGTAAAATAAACTTTTTGGTTTCTGAAAAACTTCCTGCCTGCAACCTGTATAAATAAACTCCGCTTGTAAGTTTAGATGCATTAAAATTTACATCATAACTGCCGGGCTGTTTTTCTTCATTAACCAATGTAGCGACTTCTTTACCCAAAACATCATAAACCTTAATTGTAACTATATTGGTTTTGGCAATTGAATAACTTATAGTTGTTGAAGGGTTGAACGGATTCGGGTAATTCTGTTTTAGTTCAAAACCTTTAACTAAATTATTTTCTTTAGCAACATCCGAAACTAAGCTGTCAGGTATAATTAAATTATTGTTATAAATTGCCTGTGCAATAATTTTCTTTTTTAGGACATCATTCAGATCGTTGCCCATAATAATTGCAGAAGCAAATTCTGTATTTGTCCATCTCTTAAATAAAAATGGCCCGCTTCCTATTACGTTATTATGCAAATAATCATTCCTAACTGTAGTATCAATTCCCCCGGTCATGTCCGCCCACATTACATCATTGTTCTTAGGCCAAAGGCTTCCAGGCCCTTTAGAATTAACATAAGCAGACACCATAGATAAACCCGGTTTAGTATTCGTCCCTAATGAAGTTGAAAGCACGCCTATACCGAAATACCCGGTTTTCCAGTTGCCCGGATTGCCAATTCCAGAAGGCGCCCATGAATAAACAAGCCCGTTTGCTGAATCAATACCTGTCTCATTCCCCGGCATGGTAGTATTTGCGCCGCCAACACCCGGCTCAAAAAATAAACCTAATACCATTTTATCATAATCAAAATCGGAGATGTTCCAAACACTATATATGAAGAATATTATGTCTTCGCGCAGGCTGTCATTCCACTGGAAGCCTCTCACCTCAACCCGCAAGCCAAGGCCACGTCGTGTAAAATCTGTCGAATCAGGTGAAAAACCGTAGGGGCTGCGGTCAAACGTTCTATCCTGAGAATCATCCATTACATAATATATCTCTTGTGCAGCATTAAAAGAATCCTTTCCGAAATACCCGTACCAGTGCCCATTATAATCCAAGGAAAGACCTAATGCAGCCGGCCATTGCGATGGCCAGGTTAGTTTATCATTACTTGCTGCGACAGTATTTGCACTTGAATAACCTGCAATTGGTTCAAAACCATTTGGTAAAGATGTAACGGGATCATAATTATATTGTTCACTGTATGCGGTTTCAACAGGATGAATTATTTGCGAATTATCCGGCGCAGTAATCTCTGCAGTTGCCACAAATGTATATTCGCTAAGGTTATTATGGCCGCTGCCCACCGGCCACTCACAGGTTGGAGTAAAATCCCATTTCCCGACTATACCATCATTATAAAAAAGTGTATTTATTCTATTACCAACTAAGATCCCTTGCTGCCGGTTGCTAAAGCTACCTTTATCGTCATCCCGGTAACGCTGTATATTATCAGGCACCTGGCATAAAACAAAGGCAGAACAAATAAAGCACATAATTGTAATTCGTAAAAACATACCCGCTCCCTATTTTTTACTTATTAATTAACGATTATTAATTCCTTAGTTTTTTAACAATAATAGGAAATCACCTCTGACCACAACAGTAATGTTTTATTAAAAGTAATTAACCATCTCGATTGGATTTTTATTCGATCTCTTCGTACCCTGGAATACTAACTAAAGTATGAAACGCTAAACTTTTATTCCCTTATGAATTATTCTTTCCGGTTATATACATGCGTAGCTCACCCTGATTATAAATTCAAACTTATATTTTTATTTTACTGAAAATAACAAATAATTTTCTATAAGTAAATACCAGTCGGGAACCTTCTTTTTATGAGTTTTTACACTTAATGGCAGCAAATTCTGCAGTTAAGATTAAAGACAATAACTATAACAACTACTTTCTCATTATTTATTTAGTATATGGAATTATGATGTATTATTTTTAAAGACGTTAAATAAAAATAAATGAGAATATAAGACTTCATTAAAAAATAGATATTCCAAATACATTAATTATTAATAATACAATATCATGAATAAAATTTTTATATGCCGGCTTATTGCCGGTTTATCGTTTGTAGTTCTTTTATCATCATGTTCTTCTGTTGTAACAACAACAAAAAATGAGGAATCAACCGGTTACATTAATGCGGATAACCCTGATATACAATATATAGGCAGGTTTGATTTTTCTAATCCCTCTAAAGTTACCTATGACTGGGCCGGCGTGTTCATTCATGCCAATTTTGAAGGCACAAGCTGCTGCGTCCGTATGGGCGGGCATAAAAACGAATATGCAGTTGTTGTTGATAATCATGCTCCGAGAATTTTAACCGTTGATTCTTCAGGCGTTTATAAGATTGCATCCGGGCTCGCCGATTCCCTGCCCCATTCTGTAACCATCACAAAACGCTCGGAATCTTTATTCGGTAAAGGTGAGTTTGACGGATTTATACTTGATAAAGGAAAAAATTTATTACCGCCTGAACACCGCCCCGAAAGGCGTATTGAATTTATCGGCAACTCAATTACATGCGGTTATGGCGTGGAGGGCGAAAACGGTAATTGCACTTTCAGCCTGGAAACAGAAAATGCAAGCATGTCTTATGCGGGTATGACTGCCCGTGCTCTAAACGCTGACTATTCGCTTGTTGCATATTCC
>JARLHB010000073.1 GCA_031292465.1 Ignavibacteriaceae bacterium | reverse complement strand
GTCAAGGGAATTGAAGCTTGAGAAAGCAGAACAGGATAGATCAAATTACTGGAATACAGTTAATGCAGCAGCGTAAAATAAAAGTAAATTTAGATAACATTATTTTTTTCAAGATGGTATCTTTTCGCTTGACTCATTACAATATTTCGAGCAATATATGTTAGATGATAAATGGCAAACAGCAAGCTTAAGAATTACCAGTGATAAATTAGATTCATCTGAAATAACAAATATACTAGGGCAGGTTCCAACGTGCTCTTGTAAAAAAGGTGAATTAATGAGTCCTAGAAATCCTAAATCACAAAGGCATGAAGAAAATAAATGGATTTTGGAAAGTGGTCTGGACGACACAATTATTTATGAAGAACATATTGAATATCTTCTTTCATTCGTAGAGACTAAAATAAATGAAATAATGCAGCTAAAAGAACAATGTTTTATTGAAATAATTTGTGCTCTGTCAATAAACGGTAACCAGGCTAGCTTTGATTTAACTCCCGAAATTATAAAAAGGTTATCTGCTGTTCCGTTAGGTATTATTTTTGATATTTATGTTAATGAATAAATATATTTTGTAATTAAAAGAAAATCGAGATATGCATTGTTGCCGTAAAATGAAATATTATCTTAAATTAAATGAAGTCGCATTACAGCAGTAACTGTACACTTTGAGACAACTTTCTAATAGACAATTGTTTTAAAAGGTATTAGTTCTCCTCGTAATTAGTTCTCCCATTTAATCCTGCGCCAGGCTTTAACTATTGAGTTTAGCTTAAGCATGGTAAGGTATTTTTTTATTTTAGTCCTTGTAACTCTGGCAAAATAAATTTTCTTTGCAGTAAAATTCCAGAACCCGTGATATATCATAGCATCTTTTGTTTCCTCGATGCCCTGCAGTTCCTGGTTCCATGAAGCTCCACCGGCATTCATAACTGCTAATGGTATTTCAGAAATGTATGAGGTTAAAATTTCTAAATCCATATAGTTTTTATGCAGCCTGTAAAAGAGTTCCGTATCCATAGCTATATGGTAACTGTTCAGATACGGTCCCACCGTATCATAAACAGACTTCCTTATAAACATTGCGGGATGATTGAACAGAATGGCACCCGAAGCCTCGCAGCGCCTTGGCGCCCGTCTGTTGGTACCATACAGCGAATCTGTAAATAGAACATCTCCGTAAACAATCAGGATTTTGTCATCTTTAAATTCTTTTATCGCCCGTTCGAAAACCGAATTATCAAAATAAGTATCGTCGCTGTTCAAAATGGCAATATAATGTCCCTTTGAAGCCTTTATACCTTTGTTAAAAGCATCCGAAATACCATTGTCCTTTTCAGAGATAATTTTAAGGTTTCCGGATAAGCCGCTTGTTTTATATAAAGCTTTAACTTTATCTACTGTATCATCAGTGCTTGCATTATCCACGATAATATGCTCGAATTCTTTATAATCCTGAGCAATTATTGATTGAACAGTCCGGGCAATTGTGCTGCCTGAGTTGAAAGTCGGTGTTATAATTGAAATCATTGAAGAATTAATGCTTTTAAGAAATAAGATAAAACGGGAAAATATTCAGCTAAACAATTGTGTAAATTAAAACGGGATATCAGGGTATTATAAGTAATTGCGTACATCGACCTCACCTTGCCATAGGCATCCCTTTGGGATAATCCCCTCCTTAGCAAGGAGGGGAACGGCTTTAGCCGGGGGGTGGTTTTAATATTGGCAATTATTTAATAAACTAAAATTCTTTTTGTCCTATTTTAATTCAGCAACAGGTTATTTTATTCAATCCAAAATGTTATAAATTTGTAAGTAAAGATAATATATTTAGTTATTATTCATAACCATGAGTGCGGACATTAAAAAGATACTTATAATTAAGATAGGCGCAATAGGGGATGCGGTTATGGCGCTTTCCATGCTTAAGGAGATAGACAAAACTTATCCCGGTGCGAAAATAACCTGGATATGCGGAAAAATAATTGCCCCGCTTATAAAAAGCTTTGAGAGAATAAATGAAGTTATAGTTATAGATGATGCAGGCTTGTTGAAAGGGAATCTGCTATCCCGCCTTGATGTAATAAGTAAAATCTGGCTTCAGCTTTTAGGCAGGCGGTTTGACATAGTTATTAATGCTTACCGTCATAAAGGTTATGGCTTATTGGCGTTGACTGCATTTAAAAAGGAATTCAGGAGCTTCAGTTCTAAAAACAGATTGAATGAGATAGTAAACGGAAGGTATTATGCCGTCGAATATACAAAGCTAATTAATGGAAAAGACGACTGGCAGCAAACAGAGCCGGTACTTCCTGAAATTAAGCTGCCGCAAAATATTTATATTGATAATCTTATCGGGAATACCGGGCGACCGCGCTTTGTAATAACACCGGGCGGTGCACAGAATTTAATAAATGGCGGACTCCAAAGACGATGGTCTGTTGAGTACTACCGCTCTTTAACAGAAAAGCTTATTACAAGATATCCCGGCTGTTCTGTAATTTTAGCGGGCTCTAAAGATGACGCGCCTATGTACGAATACTTTAAAGGCCTGCCGGTTATTAACTTAATCGGGGCTACATCGCTATTGGATATAATCTATCTTTATAATCAGTGCGATATGTTAATAGCCCATGATACCGGGTTATTCCACCTTGCCAAGCTTTCAACCATAAGAGCTCTTATATTGTTCGGCCCGGTAAATCCGCTGATATTAACCGGTAAGGAAAAGGGAATTGACTGGATATGGAAAGGCGCGGAACTGCCCTGCTCGCCATGCTATGATGGAAAATCATTTGCAGATTGCACAAATAATATATGTATGAAAAACATACCGGTTGAAATGGTACTGGAAAAGATAACTGATTATATCAGGTAAATTATCTTATATTTGAACTTAACTTACATATGTTTCATATAAATTAATAAAATCACATAACTAAAAATAAAAATTGAAAATTGCTATTGTACATGACTGGCTTGTTACTTATGCCGGTTCCGAAAGATGCGTGGAATCTTTTACAAATATCTGGCCTGATGCTGACGTTTATACGCTTGTTGATTTTTTATCGGCTGAAGACCGGAAAAGAATATTGAAGGATAAAATACCGGTAACATCTTTTTTGCAAAATTGGCGTTCTGCCAGGAAAAACCACCGGAAATATTTGGCGCTCTTTCCTTATGCAATTGAGCAGTTTGATTTATCAAAATATGATTTAATAATTTCAAGCTCCCATGCAGTTGCCAAAGGCGTACTTACAAGCTCAAACCAGCTGCATATAAGTTACTGCCATACACCGATAAGATATGCATGGGATTTAACCCATCAGTATTTAAAAGAAAGCGGGCTTTCTACCGGATTAAAAGGCACAATTGCCAAAGCAATCTTGCATTATATAAGAATATGGGATGCCGGCGCTGCAAACAGGGTTGACTATTTTATAGCAAACTCAAAGTATATTGCCGGCAGGATAAAGAAAACTTACAGGCGCGATGCAGAGGTAATTTATCCTCCCGTAGATACAATAAATTTTCCGGTTCAAACCCAAAAGGATAATTATTATTTAGCAGCCTCACGCTTTGTTCCTTACAAAAGAATTGACCTGATAGTGGAGGCATTCTCTAAGATGCCTGATAAACGGTTATTGGTTATAGGCGAAGGCAGTGAAGAAGATAAAATTAAGTCGAAGGCATCTGCTAATATTGAATTCCTTGGTTACCAGCCGCATCAAAAGCTTATGGAGTATATGCAAAAAGCTAAGGCTTTTGTCTTTGCGGCGGATGAGGACTTTGGAATAATGGTGGTAGAAGCCCTTGCCTGCGGTACCCCGGTTATTGCTTTCAACAAAGGCGGCGTATCCGAAACAATTTTAGACGGCAAGACAGGGATTCTGTTTGATAAACAGGAGCCTGATTCAATTAAAGAAGCTGTAGAAAGATTTGAGAAAAATCAGGATACTTTTAAACCCGTGCTGTTAAGCGAATATGCAAAGCAATTCGACAGGAAAGTATTTGAAGAAAAAATCAAATCCTTTGTCAGTGAAAAATGCAATGATTTCTTTAATAAGTAGCTTATTTATTTTAATCTGAATGATAACCGGTAAAAAATCCACATATTATTTAAGGCTGTTTTTAGATTTAGGGATCATAAATCTTTCTTTTATTGCTTCAGCTATAATTGCGCAGTCGTTTTCAACCCTTCTTCAAAGAAATTACATGTTTGTTTTGATGACCGGGTTAAACTTTGTGTGGTATTTCTTTTCCAATGTAACCAATTTTTACGAAGATTTTAATACAAGAACATTCTCATATCAGTTTATTAAAATTATCAAGAGTGTAATTGTACAGGTAATAGTTACTGTGCTGTTTATCTTTCTTGTTAAAGAAGATTTATTCACCAGAAATTTTATTACCCTTTATACTGCTTTGCTGTTGGTGTTAATAAGCATACGCCAGCAGTCGGTTAAATATGTACTTCTCAAAATTAAAAGAAACAGTAAGCATGATAGGAACGTTCTTATTATAGGCGCCGGGGAGCTTGGGGAAAATTTTTTTCAAATGATGAACAATCATGCTGATTTCGGTTATAACCTGATTGGCTTTCTTGATGATAATGCCGAAGCAGATAAAACAAAAATACTCGGCAAGATAAGCGAACTTGATAAAATACTTAATGATTTTAATATTGAAGAAGTGGTGATAGCTCTTCCCATGTATGCCGCTAATAAGCTGGAACAAATAATAAACACATGCAATAAACATGCTGTAAGAGTTCATATAATACCGGATTATTTCCAGTTTCTGTCGAAGAAATTCCAAATTAGCATGATGGGAAATTTCCCGATTATTACTGTAAGAAGCGAACCTCTTGCAGAAATTCACTGGAGATTTATAAAGCGTTCAATGGATATAATACTGTCATTATTAATAAGCCTTTTTACACTTTCATGGCTTATACCTGTATTATTTGTTATAAACAAAATCACTTCTCCCGGCCGTTTGTTCTTTATACAGGACAGGATTGGTGCGGATAATAAAATATTTAAATGCTACAAATTCCGCACTATGCATACCGGCAATAAAAGTACGGAAAAATATCAGCCCGCAATTGAAGGCGATTCAAGGATAACGCGGGTAGGTACGTTTTTAAGAAAATCAAATATAGATGAGCTTCCGCAGTTAATAAATGTACTTAGAGGTGAAATGTCTATTGTGGGCCCAAGGCCTCATGCCATTGCCTATAATGAGATATATAAAGAAATGGTTGACGATATAAAGTTAAGAAGCTGGGTTAAACCGGGTATTACAGGATGGGCGCAGATACACGGGCTAAGGGGTGATGTTGCCGATTATGAGGAAAATAAAATCCGCACAATAAAACGAATTGAGTATGACCTATGGTATATTGAGAACTGGTCGGTTTGGCTTGATGTTCAGATTATTTTGACCACAATTTGGCAGATGATTAAAGCAGATACCAAAGGAATCTAATATTCCGGGCCTTTTTCCCGATAATATTCTTATAGTTCTAATGCCGTCAGGGTTAAATACTTGACATTATATTGAGCACAAAGTAATTTAACTTAAGAATTGCAGTAAATTTTAATGGCAGGCCGTAATCATGTCTAAAAACAAGAAAATTTCTTTATTATTAAGCATAGCCCTAATAATCTTTGTTATGGTTTTTATTGAAAGCTGTAAACAAGGTGATGAAGTTGTAAGTTCTACTACTTCTTCTTCCAATAATTCCGGGAGTGGAACTGGTAAAAAAAGTGTGATTACCGGTCAGGTAATAAGCAGTTCAACAGGTATTGCCATAGATAGCGCTCTTGTTCAAATCATCGGCTCATCAATAGACATTTCTTTACTTACGGATTCTAAAGGTAAGTTTTCAGACACAATTGAAACATCATCCAACACCAGCCTAACTATATATGTTTCAAAATCCGGCTACACAATGGATACAACTGCTATCTATGTTACGTCTGGTGTGGATTATGCGGTTTCTGCAATAAAGTTAGTTGCCTCAAATTCTACAGGCACAACGGTATCAGGTAATCCCGTAAGCATTTATTTATACTCACAATCTGTTACAAGCATTGGTGTTAAGGGCAGCGGCTCGATAGAAACTGCAACTCTTACCTTTGTAGTTGTTGATTCAGCAGGGAATCCAATAGATTTAGACCATTCCGTATCTGTTAACTTTACATTTGGAGCAAGGCCTAATGGCGGCGAAGTAATGACGCCGAGTGTGGTGCAAACAAATAGTGCCGGGTTAGCTTCAGTTAATATTACAAGCGGTACGATAGCGGGAAGCATTCAGATTTATGCTGTCTTTACATCTAACGGCAAAACCATTTATTCTATGCCGGTAGCACTTTCAATATTTGGCGGCCTTCCCGATTACAATCATTTCAGTGTAGCGCCCACTGCGGTTAATTTTCCGGGTTACAATATATATGGATTAACAGATGCAATAAGCGCTTATGTTGGTGATAAGTATGGTAATCCTGCCAGGCCTGGAACGTCGGTCTATTTTACAACTACCGGCGGTATTATAGGCGGATCTGCAAATACGAGTAGCCAGGGCATTGGTTCTGTCTCATTATTATCGGCTGCTCCGCAACCTGCTGATGCAACCTATGGAGCCGGTTTTGCTACAATTACTGCCACTACTGCAGATGAAAATAAGAATACTATTAGTACAAAGACACTAGTCCTTTTTTCAGGAATTGCCCAAATAATTAACGTAACTCCGACAACTTTTAATATTCCTAACGGTGGTTCGCAGAGCTTTAGCTATTCAGTTTGTGACCAGAATTTAAATCCGCTTTCCAGCGGAACAGCTATTAATGTTACTCTTGACGGGCCGGATGTGGCATCTCAGGGAGATGTCCAGGTAAGCCTGCCGGATACTCAAAGCAAGAATTGGACAAATTTCAGCTTTTTAGTATATGATTCAAACGATACAACTAATGTTGAAAAACCTGTTACAATTGTAATCTCCGTAACAGGTCCGAACGGTTCGGCAAAGACAACACTTAAAGGAAAAAGCCATTAGCGTTTTGGGTTTTCCCTTTATTTTAGTGGATAGAAATAGTTTAATATAGTGCTTGTAAATAAAAGTATCTTCTCCCTTTTGTAGGGATTATTTTCAATTCTTGTATCCGGAGCCTGAAGCAGCTAATTCCCTTTTTAGTATCGGATCTTTTTTAGATTTTATATAGAGATTGAAGTTAATTGAAATGAGTGAAGAAAGTAAATCATATATTGCCGGTATTTATAACTATTGCGACCGCTGGTGTGAAAAATGTACATTCACTTCACATTGCCTTTTATTTACAAATGAATCTAAAATTGTAACACAGGAAATACTAAGGCCCGGAGAATCATTAGATATAGAAAAAATATTCAATATGAACTTTAATGAAAGCCCGGATGAATTGGAAGATGAACTGCTGGAATCTTTATCTGATAAAAATAGCAATGAAGATAAGGAAGATAACTCCGAAATTAACAAATACCCGTTAAGTAAATTAGCTGATGATTTTTTCCTTAATTCCTATTCCCTGATCAAAAAAATGGATGAGAGATATAATTTTTATGCGCTGGCAGGCAAAAGGAAAGTGGATTCCATATTTAATAGTTTTTTTGAAGAATTTGAAACTTTTGTCTGGTTTTATCCGTTAATAGCTGCAAAGATTAAAAGAGCGGTCAGCAGTAAATTAGAAATTCTTAAAGACGATGATGAGGATATGATTAGTATAAGAGAATATGATATGAACGGCAGCGCAAAAATATCCGTAATTGCACTTGAAAAAACCATTAAAACATTAAACAAGCTGTTTGACAAAATGCCCGATTTTAAAAACGATATTTCAGATCTGTTAGTTACAGCCGGAGAACTTTTAAATTTAACCGAAGAAGAATTC
>JARLHB010000072.1 GCA_031292465.1 Ignavibacteriaceae bacterium | reverse complement strand
GTACCAATTATCGCGCCAGCGGTATCGTTGGGTAGCTATGTACGGTTGTGATAAGCGCTGAAAGCATCTAAGCGCGAAGCACGCTTCAAGATAAGGTATCCCTTACGTAAGTAACTAAAGACTCCTCCGAGATGACGAGGTTGATAGGCTGCAGGTGTAAGTTCTGTAAAGAATTCAGCCAAGCAGTACTAATAAGTCGTGAGGCTTACCCATTAAATTTTGATACACAGTTGTGATTGATCCTATATATTATACATTTATTTGGGCTCGCTCTTTCTTTCTTTCTTTTTATTTTTATTATTCCGTATTGTCGGAATAAATAGAGTTTAAATTTTGGTGGTTATAGCCAGGGTGATACACCTCTTCCCATTCCGAACAGAGAAGTTAAGACCCTGCACGCCGATGGTACTGCATGCGCAGGTGTGTGGGAGAGTAGGTCGCTGCCAAATTTTAATTTAGAAACCCCGATTATTTTTAATCGGGGTTTTTTTATTTTAAATATCCTTGATAAAATATTTAAATACATTACGCGGAATGGTTTAATAAATATTGGGATTTAATTGTTAAATTATTTCGTATGTTATAAGTCAAAGAAAAGTAAACTTGAAAATCCAGTTTAAATAGTTAATCTAATAGAATATACAAAGTAGTTATTAAAGATTATTTAAAATTAATGGAAAAATTGTTTATCATAAGTTTGTTAGGTCTATTATTTTTTAAGATGTGCATTAAAAAAAATAAACACGTAAATCTTATAAGGTAGTAACAAGAATGAAACAAATAATTGCATTATTAATGCTAATATTTTTATTTGGTATGAACATGCCTGCAAAAGATGACGCCGGGAAAAATGATACTACTAAAACTATAGGATGGCATCCGCGGGCAATGATAGGTTTGGATCTAAGCCAAATCTCACTTAAAAATTGGTCGCAGGGCGGGGATAATTCAATGACTTGGTCATCGAGATTTAATGGGGGACTTGAATATTACTCGCCTGACGGCTGGGAATTTAGAAATTCACTAAGGCTTTCTTACGGACGAACTAAATTTAGCGGACAGGATTACCGCACCAATGATAATGAACTTTATTTAGAAAGCGTTCTCTCCAGGCGTCAGGGGTGGGCGGTTGATCCGTTTTTTAGTAATAACGTTCGCACATCTCTAACTACAGGCTATTTGTATCCACAAAATGTACCGGTAGCAATAGCCGATTTTTTCGATCCTGCCTATGTAACACAAAGCTTAGGATTTACTTATGATAAAAACTCAATAGTTAGGACCAGGCTTGGAATTGCTGTTCAGGAGACTTTTGTTAATAAAAACAGGCAATATACTAATGATACATCTATAACCAGGGATAAAGCATTCAAGTTGGATACTGGAATGGAGTCAGTCACTAACGTTGAATTTCATGTAGCCGAAAATGTTAAAATGTTCAGCAATTTAAGATTGTTTACACGGTTTGAAAGCCTGAGTGTCTGGGATATAAGATGGGAAAATATAATTACCGGTAAGATTAATTCCTTTCTAAGTATGAATTTTTCATATCTTCTTATATATCAGAAAGATCAATCGCCCTACACGCAAATGAAAGAAGGGTTAAACGTTGGGTTTGTTTATACAATTTTGTAATTGAAACATTAAGTCCGATTCTTTCTTAGGATGTATATTGTAGTAAATTCAATATACTTATACAAAAAATAATAAGAGAATAACTTCGAATGGATTTATAAGGATTATTACCTTCCCTATTTAATTAATGCACCCAATATTTATGTAAAACAAATGTAAAACACCGCTTATTAGTGATGGGAGACCAATTTTAGGTTGGCTTTCTAAAACAAACAATGGTAATTTTAATAGCTTACTTTCCGAAGGAATATAAACCGATCAAGATACCTATCTCGACAGCCTTCATAAATGGATGAGCATGAGAGAAACTTTTTATTAGTCAAAACTCAAAAGTTTCCATAAAATCGGCGGTAAAATTATCAGCACTTTGTGATACACTCATATTGTCTTTGTCAGAGGATGTATCGCTAAGCTGATTGGTTTCCTATAAATGATGTTGGATAGGAAACAAAGAAACAGTTCATCCGTCAAGTTAACTAAAAATATTTTATTAGTTTTTAAAAGAGATAATATGCATTTACCCCAAATAATTCAGGGCGGAATGGGCGTTTATATTTCGACTCCATTTTTAGCAAATGCCTGTTCGCGTGCCGGTGCGCTTGGTACAGTATCAGGTGTCGGTGCTGAAATAATGCTTTCACGGATTCTTCAATCAGGAGATCCAAATGGACAATACCGGCGGGCGCTTGAGCATTTTCCATTTCCTGAGGTTGCCGAAAGAATTATTAAGACATATTTTGTTGATGGCGGCATCCCGGCGGGTAGTAAATTCAAGAGGCTGCCTGCATTCAGTTTGCAGCTACGCCGTGATCTTATCGAACTTACAGTAGCTGCAAGTTTTTGTTTTGTCTGGCTTGCTAAAGAAGGACATTCTGGACCTATAAGCGTGAATTATTTAGAGAAAGTTCAGATACCGCACATTTATCATATTACAGGTGCAATGCTTGCTGGTGTGGATTGTGTTACAATGGGAGCTGGAATAACACTTCAGATTCCCGGAGTTTTAGATGCTATTGCTTCAGGAGGTACCCCAAGTTACCGTGTTATTATTGAGGGCAGCAAAAATGGAACTGAGACAATCAGCTTTAATCCGAGTACATTCTTTAATGCAAAATTTCCTGAAGTGATGCGCCCTAAATTTTTGCCGATTGTATCAACGGATGTTTTAGCATCGCTAATGGCTAAAAGGTTGCCGGTTGACAGCATTCAGGGATTTGTTGTTGAAAAACCTACGGCGGGAGGCCATAATGCACCACCAAGAACAAAAGGAGTATTTGACGAAACAGGCCAGCCCGTATATGGTCAAAAAGACGAAGTGTCGTTTAAAAACTTAGAAGCACTTGGCATTCCATTCTGGATAGCAGGCTCTCTTGCTTCACCTAAAGGATTAGCAGAATCACAGGCGCTGGGCGCTATGGGTATTCAGGCAGGTTCTATTTTTGCGTTAAGTGAAAATTCCGGAATGAAGTCTTCATATCGCTCTGAAATGAGACGCCTGGGTTATCGGGGTAAGTTAGTTATCAGAACTGATCCCAAAGCTTCACCAACAGGTTTCCCTTTTAAGGTTGCACAGCTAAGTAATACACAATCTGATTCCACAGTTTACAATGAACGTAAACGAATATGTGATTTATCTGCTCTCCTTGTTCCATACCAACGGCCTGACAATAAAGTCGGATTCCGCTGTTCGAGCGAACCTATTGAAGATTATCTGCGTAAAGGCGGAAAACTTGAAGATGCTGAGGGCTCACGCTGCCTTTGTAATGGGCTATTTTCAGCCGCTGGGCATGGCAGTCCCGGTGAATTGCCAATATTTACATTGGGTGATGATGTAAGTTTTTTAACTCACTTAATGGTTGATGAAAATGATTCATATGAAGCT
>JARLHB010000071.1 GCA_031292465.1 Ignavibacteriaceae bacterium | reverse complement strand
TTAAGGGAAATATTGATTGCATTATTAACACCGCGATTAATCGCGGTGTTAATAATAAAGCCAAAACCTCTTCAACCGTTTTAACGGTTTACCAACCGTTATAGTTGCAAGAGTAAAAGCAAAATATTGTATAATTGTGTTCCGAATTTTCACACAGCCAGTCAAGTTGTGGGTTGCATAAAATATGGATTTAATCTTGTAACTGTTTTAAGAGTTTTTTATTCAACTTTCAAAATTTGCAACTTATTATACTTCATCTGTATTTCTGCCTTATATAAACCTACACTTCTTAATGTGATGCGAAATATATTCGCAGCGTACGAAAAAATTCCGGTCACTTTTCGCACCCCTAAACTTGAAAAGTTTTGTTTTTAGAATTATTTCAACGTTTTATAGTTAAACAACTTAACGGCACTTCATTTGCTTTTGTCAGCTAAAACAGAACTTAAAAAATTAATAAAGGATTAAAATATTAAGGAGTGATACCAATGAAAAAGCTTGCTCAACTTTTCGCAACGGTTATTTTCGTTTGTTCCCTTTTTACCGTGAACAGTTATTCACAAATGATGAATACAGTAACCGTAACAGGTAATGTTTATGCTGCTTCAGAATTGAGTAATGATACCACCAGCACCCCGATTGCAAATGCAGTAGTTTCACTACATAGTTTTGTTATGGTCGGCAAATTTATGCCGGGAGATTCAATTCTCTACCAGGCAACTACAGATTCAGAAGGCAAATTCAAAATTTCCGGCGTAATTCCGGGCCAATATATGCTAATGGCTTCAGCTACTGGTTACGAAACTTTAGCATTACGCACATTTGAAGTCGGGACTAAAAAAGATACCGTTAGTATAAATTTATTCCTTCGTGATTCTGCAGTAATTAAAGGCGGAATTGTTTCAGGGAAAGTTAAATTTGATAGTTCAGGCAGAGGGTTTTCCCGCGCAATTATAGAGTTCATAAATGCTTCGCAAAATCATGCAAATATATTTACAACTACTGACTGGGACGGAGATTTTTCAGCAAAAGTTCCTGCAGGACAGTATTATATATCGTGCACAATTATTACTATGGGAAATATGCTTTTCTTCCAGGAATATTATGATAACGTAACCTCAATTGCTGATGCAAAAATTGTTACTGTTGCAGACGGTCAGACAATAACCGGTATTAATTTCGATCTGCCGGATCACGTTTCCGAAAAGCATAATGTAACTTTTAGCGGCAATGTTCAGTCTTCAACCGGTACCATTCTTCCCGGAACGATTATAAAAATCTGGGCATCAAATGAACATGACCGTGACGACCAGAAACTTATTGCATTAACAAAGACCGATACATTAGGTGATTACTCGGTTACACTTGACAGTATTGCGCAGTCAAAGAATACTTTTGTAGTTAGCGCCCATAAGGATGGATACAAACTTCAGTTCTATAATGGACAAAGTACATTTTACCAGGCAAACAAATTATTTGCATTCAATGATACATCATTTACAGGCGTTAATTTCAGTTTAGTTCCAAATGATACTACGGCTAAGTTTACCTTGAGCGGAACAGTTACAGATACAGCCAATGCAGGTATAAACGGAGCATTCGTAGTTTTGTTTGATTCAACCAATGGGCATATACATTCTTCCATAACCGATTCAACGGGAAGTTACATAGTCAACAACCTTGCTGCAGGTTCATATTTTGTATTATTCTATGCTCATGGTTATGTACCCCAGTTTTATTTGAATGCTGATAAATGGGAAAACGCTACTCTGGTTCATTTAACAGCATCAGTAACCGGGATAAATGTAACACTTAAGAGCCTTGATTCACTTACTGCAGGCGGCGAAATTGCAGGTACAATTCATTCTAAAGACGGGCATTCATTACCAGGCACTTTAATTTCTGTTAAAAATTCAGTAGGTGTAACTGTTGCATCCTCAATAACCGATGACAGCGGCTCGTACAGTATCAGCGGACTTGTACAGGGCAGTTATACAGTTACTGCAAGCGTTACACAGTACACAAGCCAGCAGCAGTCTGTTACTTATGACCCGAGTTTCGGCACTACTTCAATAAATAATTTCAGCTTGTCCACTGCTTCTGTTACCGGTGTAACAAGCCAGACAAGCATAAGCGCCCCGACAAAATTTGCATTGGAAAATAATTATCCAAACCCGTTTAACCCAAGTACAATAATTAGTTTCACTCTTCCTTTAAATTCACGGGTTCACCTGGAAGTATATAACATACTTGGTCAGAAAGTGGCAGAGCTGCTAAATAAACAAATGGATGCCGGCAGTTACAGCATTAACTTTAATGCAGTACACCTTTCATCAGGAGTTTATTTATACAGATTACAGACAGACCATTTTACTGCAACTAAGAAAATGATCCTCGCAAAATAAAAATCATAGCGCACACACAAGGGAAGAAGCCCCCGGCAACGGGGGCTTTCTTTATTAATCGGTTCTTATTTTTAAATATTAATTCTAAAAATAAAATACCCTTAATTTATTCATCCCTGTGAACTATATCAGGCGAAAAAGCGGGCAAACAAACAGCTATATATTCGGCGCCTTCGGCTTCGGGAGTACTGTACTGAACCCACTCTCCTTTTGCAGCAAGAACCGCCTGCCCTTCTATAACATCAAGAAATCCATCTTTAGAAGTTACTCTCAGTTTCCCTTTTAGTAAAATTGTATATTCATCAAATTCAGGAGTCTGCCCCGGTTCTATCCATCCGCCCGGGCTCTTCATCTTAGCAATACTTACCTTTTCTGTTTTTGTATTTACTCTTCCTGCATATTCTTCAATTATTTTAGGCTTATTTCCGGCTGCTTTAACAATAACCGGTGAAGATATTAGTATAGGCATAAAAGTTCCTCATCTAAATTTTTAATATGAATAACAACAAGATAATTAATTGTTTAGATTTTACGGAATAAGTCAATTTAGAAACTCTATCCATTTTTAATTTTTTACCTGTAACTAAAGAAGTCAAATATTTTTATTTCCCTGTCCAAAGTTACCCGAAGCAATAAGAGCACATATCTTTTTATATTATTTTATAGCATCCCTTTTCGGTTAGCCTAATTATCCGGACCGGATATTCTACGAAATATTGCTTTTCAAACGTTTGCAATTAAGAATTTTCTTGATTAGAATGTCAAATAGTTCTATGTTTCCTTTCGTAATTTTAACATTCTGTTTTTGTTTTAATAAATCGCTGGGAAAATGAGAAAAAAAACTTTCTTCTTTCTGTTTTGTACAATTTGCTCGTTTACTATAAATGCACAAACTATCTGGTTAGACAAATTGGACCTTTCGGCTATGAAAAACGGCTGGAGGGCTCCGCAAGTAAATAAATCCATTGAAGGAAATACTCTAAGCATAGGCGGTCAAAAATTTGACCGCGGGGTTGGCGCACATGCAACCAGCACATTTTTGTTGAACATTGACGGCAATGGTAAACGCTTTTTAGCCACAGTAGGTGTGGACGATGAAGCTTCATCTGTGGGGTCCGTTGAATTTTTTATAGTCGGTGATAAAAAAACACTTTGGCAAAGCGGCATTATGAGAAAAGGCATGGCACCGAAGAATATTGATGTTGATATCAAAGGCATAAGTAAGCTCGGGCTGCTTATTACTGATGCAAACGATGGCAACGGCGCCGACCATGCCGACTGGTGCGATACAAAAATTGAAATGCTTAAAGATGTTTCCTTGTCTTCATTAATAATTAAAGAAATAAAAATTGATACGCCTTATATACTGACTCCCAAAACTTCAGATTATCCGCAAATAAACGGAGCAAAAGTTTTCGGCGTTAAGCCTGGCAATCCATTTTTCTACACTGTGCCGGCCACCGGTAAAAGGCCTATCACTTTTTCTGCAAAGAATCTGCCTGAAGGATTAACTATTAATCCTCAAACAGGAATTATCACAGGTAAAATAGATAAAGAAGGAATTTATAAAACTACTTTAACAGCTAAAAACAAATTGGGTAAAACTGAACGCGAATTTACCATTTCCGCTGGCAGCACAATATGTTTAACGCCGCCTATGGGCTGGAATAGCTGGAACTGCTGGGCTGAAGCGGTTGATGCAAACAAAATTAAAGCTGCTGCCGATGCAATGGCAAAATCCGGATTAATAAATCATGGCTGGACTTACATAAATATAGACGACGGCTGGACGGTTCAGCCGGGAGCTGCTGATTCCATGGCTTTGGGAGATGCACGCGATAAAGACGGAATGCTTAATGCAAATAAAAAATTCCCTGATATGAAAGCTTTAAGTAATTATATACATAATAAAGGACTGAAACTCGGCGTATATTCATCTCCCGGCCCTACAACCTGTGCAGGATACACTGCAAGCTACCAGCATGAAGATATGGATGCTTTGCGTTACTCTCAATGGGGTGTTGACTATTTAAAATATGATTTGTGTTCATACTATAAAGTAGATACATCTGGAAGTCTTGGAGCTTCACAACATCCTTACAGAATAATGCGCGCTTCCTTAGATAAAGTAAACCGGGATATTGTTTATAGTATTTGCCAATACGGTACAATGAATGTCTGGGAATGGGGTACTGAAGTAGGCGGTAACTGCTGGAGAACCACCGGCGATATTTCGGATAACTGGACATATGTTTCGCAAATCGGATTTGGACAGGCAGGACATGAAAAATATGCTTCCCCGGGGCATTGGAATGACCCCGATAT
>JARLHB010000070.1 GCA_031292465.1 Ignavibacteriaceae bacterium | reverse complement strand
CATGTCTATTCAGGTATAAAAGAAAAGAAAAATTATCATAACTCAATTGCGGCATTTTTAATTAGTTATTTCACTAATTACAACCGTGGAGAACTTGCAAGACAATACGAGCTTGCCGGATGCTATGAGGATAGCTATAAAATATTAAAGGAAGAATTAAATAAAGCAGAAAAGATTTCCGCCTATTCGTTTCAAAAAAATATATTACAGCATCTTTTAACTTTTCCGCTTAGCGAGGTAAACAATGTAAATGTAAACGTTGAATACTGCAAAGTATTGACCAACCTGAATGATTACCAGGCTTCATTAAACCATATAGACCAAATTATTAATATAGTTAACGAAAATGCTAAAAATGAGCTGTCCATATTAAAAGCAAAGTGCCTTATAGGGCTGGGTGAATTGAACGAGGGTAAAGCGTTATTAGAATCTATAATATTAAAATTTCCCGAATCCCCGGCCAGTAACGCTCTTTTACTTGATCTCGCAAATGTTAATTTTAATTTAAATAATTATGATAAAACAATAGAAATATGCAACAAACTTGCGGCTGCAAAAGACATAGATAATGAAACTTTAGGATCAGCCTTACAGTTGCTGGGGCTTATCTCAATTTATAAAGACGACGACCTCGATTCCGCCCTGCAATTTTTTGAGAGAGCTAATAATGCTTATCAAAGTGGCGGGCTTTTATTCAGGCAGGCCGGAATATTAATGAATATCGGCAATATCTACAGCATGAGGGGAGAAGACGAACATGCTTTAAAATACTGGAATAAATCATTATACCTTAACCAGTCTATCGGCAATATACAGCAGGAGGCCAAACTATTAATTAATTTCGGAATATATTACTTTAATTCGTTACAATTTGACAAATCAACTGAAGATTACACTAAAGCTTATTCAATCTTCAATAGCCTTGGTATAAAAGACGGCCAGGGTTTGGTGGAAACTAACCTCGGTGAAATATTCTTGCTGATGTGCGAATATCAAAAAGCCTTTGAATTGTTAAACGAATCAATAGATATTTTTAGGAATATTCAAAACAGGGAAGAAGAACTTCAGGCTTTATTTCTGCTTGGCAAATTATATTATACCACGGGAGATTTCGAAAGGCTTAATCAATTACTAAAAGAATTTGAATTTAAAGTACAGGCAGAGCCGGCTGAAGCACATAAAATTAATTATCAGTATTTATTAATTTTAAGTAAAACCCCCGGTGGGAACCTGAATAATATTCTGCAATCATTGACGGACTTAAGGACAAATTTTTCTGCCGATGAAAGGAAATATGATTATTTCCATTGTACAATGATCATAATAAGTATAATGATTAAATTAAACATACCCGATGAGGCAGCAGTAGAGTTACGTTCAGAAGCACTTGTTAATTTATGCAGCAGTAATAAGTTTTTTGAGGCTGAAAGGAACTATTTGTTTGGAGTAATATGTGAGCACAATCCATTGTTAGGAACAAAATCATCCGTAGATTATTACTTAACTGCTCATGAATTAATATTCGACCTTCATATTACAGAGTTAACATGGAAAATACTCTATGCCCTGTTCAAAGTATTCAGCAGTAGAGGGAATATAGATAAATCGAGAGAATACGGGAAATATTCAAATTCATTGATTCGATATATAGCAGACAATATAAAAGACCGCCGGCTCAAGAGCATTTACCTGGACGCGAGCGAAAGGAAAGCAGCCTTAAAAGAATTGAATTATTTTGAAGAACAATTTTAAAAGATGGGCAAAAGACACATAATAATAAAAGTATATTCGGATATGGACGATGTCTCATCTATCCACTCTGCAATTAAACAGTTAGAACTGAAAAGCCTGCCGGTGCATCCTTCGTATGCCCAGAGATTTGCAATTGCCCCAGATTCCATAATTATCCTTCAAATTAATAATGTTGAATCAAAATACTTAACACGATTATTAAAAATCAGAAACGGCATAAAGAACAAAATTATATTTGTCGTACCCGAAAACAATGCATTGCTTGTAAGCTCATTGGCTAAACTGGGTTTTTCAAATATTTTTATCTTCCCGTATGAACTGTATATGTTCATCTCTTATATAGAAGAGATAATAGTAAACAATACTTATTTAACAACCGCAGGCGTTCCCGGTGGAAACGACGAGGATATTTATGATTTTAACACTATTATAGGCAGCTCAAAAAACTTTTTAAGAACACTTTACCTTGCAAGAAAGGTTTCCACCAATAAAGATGTGAATATTCTTATCCGGGGGGAAACCGGGACGGGCAAAGGCCTGCTTGCCAGAGCTATTCATAATAGTAATAAAGGAGATAGCGGCCCTTTTGTAGATATAATTTGTTCATCAATACCTGAAAACCTGCTGGAATCTGAATTATTCGGGTATGAGCCTGGCGCTTTTACAAATGCAAAGAACAGAAAAATCGGTTTGTTTGAACTGGCAGAAAACGGCACTCTGTTTCTTGACGAAATAGGGGATTTAAGCCTGAATATTCAAAAGAAATTACTGCGGGCAATAGATAAAAAATTAATCCGGCATTTAGGGGGAATTTCGGATATCCCGATTCATACGAGGATAATCTCCGCGACCAATATGAACCTGGAAGAATTAATCAAAGAAAATATTTTCCGCGCAGACTTATATCACCGGCTAAATACAATAAATATTGAAATTCCACCCTTGAGAAGCAGAGAAGGAGACGCACTGCAGCTTGCAGAACACTTTATTAATGAGTTTAAAGTTCAATTTAATAAAGACATTAATAAGCTTACAAATGATGCAAAGGATTTTATCAGCAATTATGCGTGGCCGGGTAATGTAAGGGAAATAAGAAATGCGATTGAAAGAGCCGTATTATTAACCGAGGATAATACTATAAAGTTTTCAGACCTAGCCCATATTTTAAAAACACGCGAAGGTTTAAACAAAGATAATATTGAAGAAATGGTTTATTATCCGGATCAAATACGGCTGAATATTCTATTTGCAAAGACAAATATGAAAGCTTTGGATAAAATTTACGCAAAAGAAGTACTAAAAAAAGCTAACGGCAACAAATCATTAACCTCAAGAATTTTAAAAATTTCCCGCCCAAAATTAGATAAAGTGCTAAACTAATTTTAAAACCTTTCGATAATATATTGTTAAGAAATTGGATTTTCTTATTGAGGGTGGATTATGTCCTTTTTAGCTTATTTTTAAATAATAATCTTAGATGTGTAAATATTCTTTACATATTTTACGATATTTCCGGCCATTTTAGGTAATTTTTACCTGTCAGAAAACATACACTTCCAATATTAGCAATTTTAGCAGTTTTTAACCAATGGCATAGTCATTGCGCCTTTTATAGTGCTTAATATACTATTTTCACTAAAGTGCGAGGGAAGAATATGCCTAAAACTATTTTTACTTCCATTCTCTGTGTTT
>JARLHB010000069.1 GCA_031292465.1 Ignavibacteriaceae bacterium | reverse complement strand
TCTGTTAGGCATCATAAAATTTGATTGGAATTCCAGCTTCGGGCAAACAAAAGCCAGGGGGCTGTTAGCCGCATTAATACTCGGTTTGCTTTTCGGATTAGCACTGGGCCCTTGTACATTTGCTTATATGGCGCCTGTATTGGGAATTGTATTTCAGACAGCACAAACAAATTTTTACACGGCCACAATCTTACTATTATCTTTTGGAATAGGGCACTGTGCAGTAATTGTCGGAGCCGGAACAATGACCGGCAAAGTTCAGAACTATTTAAATTGGACTGATAAATCCAAAGCGATAATATGGGTTAAAAAGATCTGCGGAGTACTTGTAATACTTGGCGGCATATATCTTATTTACCGGAGTTGAGTTAGACTGTTAATTTTACCATTTCATTTAAATAGATGAATAGACAACCAGTAAGCTAAATATTTATTCAGTTTATTCGATAATTACTTATAGAAAAGTGGAATCAATTAAAAATATTTGACAAAAGAAAAATTAAGTATTAGTTTTACATAGAATTTATAATGAATTGTTACAAAACCACATATAGCCCCAAACACGACATGACTACCACAATGGGTACAATGCCTACATCTATGCATGGAGGATGAAGCGCGGTTATATAAATTTTGTATCAAAGAAATTAAAAACCGGCTTCAGAAGATGGAGCCGGTTTTTTTATTATTAATACCGGAACAAACAATATCTAGGGATTATAAACATGAAAGTTCTAAAATTCGGCGGTTCATCAGTAGCAGATACTGAAAGAATAAAAAACGTAATTGAGATAATTAAAAAATCAATTAACGAAAACAATAGGGTGGCTGTAGTTTTTTCAGCTTTCCATAAAGTTACAGATAACCTGCTGAGAATGAGCCAGCTTGCCGCAAGCTGCAATACCGAATATTTGGAACTATATAAGAAACTTGAGGATAGGCACATCTCAATTGCGCAGGAAATACTTGCCGTTAAGACACAAAGCAAAGTGCTCGCACATCTTAAATTCATGTTAAATGAGCTTGAAGATGTACTTCACGGTGTTTTCCTTGTAAAGGAGCTTTCACCAAGGACACAGGATTTTATTTTAAGTTTCGGTGAAAGGCTCTCTTCATTTATTATTGCTAATGCCATAAAAGACAGAAATATAGACTGCGAGTTTCTGGATTCCAGGCCCCTTGTTAAAACAGATGAATCATTCGGAAGCGCAAAAGTTGATTTTGATACTACCTTTAAAAACATTAAAAAATATTTTAATGAGCATAAAAAATTTCAGGTGGTAACAGGCTTTATCGGCTCAACCATTAATAATGAAACCTCAACTTTAGGCAGGGGCGGTTCCGATTACACTGCTGCAATTTTCGGTGCGGCGTTAAATGTTAAAGAAATTGAAATCTGGACTGATGTTGACGGCGTACTTACTGCCGATCCCAAAAAGGTAAAAAAGGCTTTCCCGTTAAAAAGCCTTACCTATGAAGAAGCTATGGAACTTTCGCATTTCGGCGCTAAGGTTATACATCCGCCCACGATGCATCCTGCAATGGAGAAGAAAATACCTATAAGGATTAAGAATACTTTTAATCCGGATTTTGAGGGAACTTTAATAAACGGCAAATCAAACTCGCATAACTTTTCAATAAAAGGCATTTCTTCTATTGACGATATAGCCTTAATAAGAGTTCAAGGCGGTGGAATGGTAGGAGTTGCGGGTATTGCACAAAGGATTTTTTCGGCCCTTGCAGGTAAAAAGATTAATATTATTCTCATCTCTCAGGCTTCATCAGAACATTCACTTTGCTTTGCCGTTCTGCCTAAATTTGCGCCTGCTGCAAAGAAAGCTATTCAGCAGGAACTATACTATGAAATAAAAGAAAAATTAATTCACGAGCCGATAGTTGAAACGAACTTTTCCATAATTGCCGTTGTTGGCGAAAATATGCGGAGAACCCCGGGTATATCAGGAAAAATCTTTCAGGCATTAGGAAAAAATGGAGTAAATATCGTGGCTATAGCTCAGGGTTCATCCGAATTAAATATATCAACTGTAATATCAAGAGATAATGAAGCAAAAGCGCTTAACGCGCTTCATGATGCTTTTTTCTTATCAATAGTAAAAACAGTAAATCTATTTGTTGTAGGCACCGGACTGGTCGGCGGTACATTGTTAGAGCAAATAAATAATCAGACAGATTTCCTTTCAAGAGAATATCTCCTGAACATAAAACTTATCGGACTGGCAAACAGCAGGAAAATGTTGATAGACCCCAACAGTATTGGCCCTGAAATATGGAAGGACAGGCTTAATCAGGAAGGTATAAAAACAAATCTTGATATACTTATTGCCGAGATGAAAAAATTAAACCTTCCAAACAGCGTATTTGTGGATTGCACTGCAAGCGAAAAGGTGTCCGGGCAATACAAGGAAATTTTAGATGCCAGCATTTCAGTAGTAACACCTAATAAACGCGCAAACGCCGGGAGCTTTAAATATTATCAGGAGCTAAAACATTCGGCATTAAAACACAATGTTAAATTTTTATATGAAACCAATGTCGGCGCAGGGCTTCCAATTATCAACACATTAAATGATCTTGTTTCCAGCGGTGATAAAGTGCATAAAATAGAAGGTGTAATGTCCGGTACATTAAGCTATATTTTCAGCGCATTCAAAGAAGGTAAATCTTTCAGCCAGGTGGTGAAAGAGGCTAAGGATAAGGGATATACCGAACCTGATCCAAGGGAGGATTTAAATGGAATGGACGTAGCAAGAAAATTATTAATCCTTGCACGTGAGACTGGCTTGTCACTTGAATTAAAAGATATAAAAGTTGAAAATCTTGTACCGGAACCGGCAAGAAAGACAAAATCTGTTGATGAGTTTTTTACAAAGCTTGCGGGATTTGATAAAAAATTCGAAGAGAAGAGAAAACGTGCGGCAGATAAAGGAAATGTATTGCGTTACGTTGCAAGTCTTGAAAACGGCAAAGCGGAAATATCACTTCAGATGGTAAACAGCAAGCATCCTTTTTATTCATTATCAGGCAGTGATAATATGTTTGCGCTTTACACAACACACTACCAGGAGCACCCGATAGTAATAAAAGGCCCGGGCGCGGGTGCAGATGTAACGGCAGCAGGAGTGTTTGCGGATATCATCAGGATATCAAATTATTTAAGCTGATTCATGGTTACTGGAACAAAATATATTTAATTGATATTGGTTAAATTTTAAATACAAAATTAAAAACGGAATATTAGATCAATAAAAATACAGAGAGAATATATGGCTAACATAGAAAAAATCCCGGTAGGGGTACTCGGCGCAACGGGAAGCGTCGGTCAGAAGTTTATCGAATTATTATCAAATCATCCATGGTTCCAGGTGGTTGAAGTAGCTGCATCGGAAAGATCCGCGGGTAAAAAATATAAAGACGCTGTTAACTGGATTTTATCCTCTCCCCTTCCTAAAGATGTTGCAGAATTGACTGTAAAAGAATGCGAACCTAATTTAAAAAGTAAAATAGTGTTTTCAGGATTAGATTCTGGTGTTGCCGGCGGTATTGAAGAAGCTTTTGCAAAAAAAGGATATGCTGTAGTTTCTAATTCCAAAAATCACAGGATGGATAAAGATGTTCCATTGCTTGTTCCAGAAATAAATGCAGATCATTTGGAGTTAATAAAAGCGCAAAAATTTAACGGCGGCTGTATTGTTACCAATCCGAATTGTTCAACTATCGGGATGGTTCTGGCGTTAAAGCCTTTGTATGACAATTTCGGAATTGAAGCTATTAATGTTGTTACCATGCAGGCGCTATCCGGCGCAGGTTACCCGGGTGTTTCCAGCCTTGATATAATTGATAATGTAATCCCCTTCATCTCCGGTGAAGAGCCGAAGATGGAATCTGAACCGTTAAAAATATTCGGTAAACTTGGCGAAGGTTGCATTATAGATGAATCAATAAAAATTAGCGCACAGTGCAACCGCGTTGCCGTAGTTGACGGCCATACGGAATGTGTACAGGTAAAATTAAAAAAGAAGGCAACCAAAGAAGAAATTATAGAAGCCTGGAGAAATTTTATAGCAGAGCCACAGAAATTAAATCTTCCTACTGCCCCATTAAAGCCTGTATATTATTTTGAAGAAAATAAATATCCGCAGCCGAGAATACACAGGAATCTGGATAAAGGTATGGCGGCATCAGTGGGCAGACTGCGTGAAGATTCTTTATTCGATTACAAATTTGTAGTCCTTTCTCATAATACTAACCGCGGCGCAGCCGGCGGCGCTTTGCTTTGTGCAGAGCTTATGAAAGCTAAAGGATTTATTTAATCATCTATTAAGAGGCTCACTTTAACTTTTAAAATGAGCCTCTTTTTTTATACCGGAACAGAATGAAAAAGAAAATAAAAGTATTTGCACCCGCCTCCGTAACAAATGTTAGCTGCGGGTTTGACGTTATGGGCTTTGCCATTGACTGGCCCGGCGACGAAATTGTTTTGAAAATAAAAGATAAGCCGGGCATATCCATCTCGAAAATAACAGGTGATAATGGAAAACTTCCTTTGGACCCGGTAAAAAACACTGCCGGCGCTTCGCTTATTGCCCTTGCCAAACATTTAGGATTAAAAAATGGCATCGAGATGGAAATACACAAAAAGATGGCACTTGGAAGCGGACTTGGCTCAAGCGCGGCAAGCGCTGTTGCAAGTGTATTTGCTTTAAATGAACTTCTTGGAAAACCTTTATCAAGAAAAGAGCTTATCCCCTTTGCCCTTGAAGGTGAAAAGCTTACATGCGGCGGAACTCCTCATGCAGACAATATTTCAGCATGTTTAATGGGCGGATTTGTCATAGTAAGAAGTATGAATCCTATTGATGTTGTTAATATAAAAACACCGGATAAGCTTTATTGCACTATTGTTCATCCAAAACTTGAAATTAACACAGCTGATACAAGAAAAATTTTACGTAAACAAATTCTGCTTGCGGACGCTGTTAAGCAATGGGGTAATGTTGCCGGCCTTATTGCAGGGTTAACTACCGGAAATTACGGCTTAATAGGCAGATCTTTGCAGGATGTAATTGTAGAACCCATAAGATCGATACTTATACCCGGATTTAATAAGATTAAAAATACTGCATTGGAAGCAGGCGCTTTAGGATGCAGCATTTCGGGATCAGGCCCGTCTATTTTTGCTTTAAGCAAGTCTGAAACTATTGCAAAAAAAGCCGGGGATGCAATGATGGAAGCCCTCAATTCAATTGAAGTTGACGGCGATTTATATATATCAAAAATAAATAAGCAGGGGCCTAAGGTAATAAGCTGATTTTATAAATTAAAATACTTTAAATTTTTAACGAAACTTCATAGTTACTGAAATACTACATGTAGAGACGGGGCAGGCCCCGTCTCTACGGTTTGAATCTTTCGATGACTATTATATTTAATTAACTGGATAATGTAGGAAGAAACGTTCAGGTCAATATAAATAATGTCTTCGTAAAGGATAAATAAATTAGCAAATTATTAACCCTCTACAAGGGTTTAATAGAAATGAATGAAGATATTTTTCTACAAATATCTTACCTCTACGGGGTAAGAATATAATCTGTAAAGGCACGGAAATTCAATACATTTATATTGTAGAAAATTAAAATTAATTCTTAAAACAACATCGTAGATGTTGAATAATTGTAGGAACAAATAAAACGCCATAATTGAATATCCTCGTAGAGGATAAATAAAAATCATAAAAGAAAAATGAAATTTTACAGTACAAACAACAAGAATAACACCGTTTCCTTTAAGGAAGCAGTTTTAAAAGGAATTGCTGATGACGGCGGATTATTTATGCCTTCCGAGCTTCCTAAACTGCCCGATAGTTTTATTAAGAATATATCGGACATTCCATTCAAAGAAATCTCTTTTACAGTTGCAAAAAACTTATTGAATGAAGAACTGCCAGACGGTGTTTTATCTAAGATTGTTAACACAGCGATAAATTTTGATGCCCCCGTTGTACCTCTTGATGAAAAGATAAATATACTTGAGCTGTTTCACGGGCCGACATTAGCGTTCAAAGATTTCGGCGCAAGGTTTATGGCTGAAACAATGTCTTATCTCAATAAAGATTCTGACAAAGAAGTAGTTATTCTTGTAGCAACATCAGGCGACACTGGCAGCGCAGTTGCAAACGGTTTTTATAAGGTTGACGGGATAAGAGTAGTTTTGCTTTATCCCGGAGGCAAAGTAAGTAAAATACAGGAGCAGCAGCTTACAACACTTGGTGAAAATATTACAGCTCTTGAAGTAGAAGGTACTTTTGACGACTGCCAGAGGCTTGTTAAACAGGCATTCTTAGACAGGCAGTTAATTGAAAGAATAACTTTGTCATCCGCCAATTCCATAAATATTGCCCGGCTTATTCCGCAGTCATTTTATTACTTTAATGCATTTGCACAGGTTTGTAAGAAAAATCAGCCGGTTATTATTTCAGTGCCGAGCGGTAATTTTGGAAACCTTACTGCAGGATTATTCGCCAAAGAAATGGGGCTGCCCATAACACAATATATTGCAGCTACCAACGCTAATAATGTTTTCCCTGATTATCTTAAAACTTCGGTGTATACTCCCAGGCCTTCTGTAAAAACATTATCAAATGCAATGGACGTTGGTAATCCAAGCAATTTTGCACGCATACTTGATTTATACGGACATAACTATAACACAATTAAAGAGATAATCTACAGTGCAAGCTTCTCTGATGAGCAGACAAAATCTGCCATGAAAGAAGTTTATTCAAAATATAACTACATAATTGATCCTCATGGAGCAGTCGGGTATTTTGCGTTTCAACAATATATAAATGAGAACCATTTAAATAATTATTCCGGCGTTATTTTGGAAACTGCACACCCCGCTAAGTTTGCAGACACCGTCGAAGAAGTAATAAACAAGAAGATCGAGATACCCGAAAGATTAAGACTTTGCCTTGATAAGGAAAAGCATTCAATAAAAATTTCTAAGAATTTTGACGATTTGAAAAACTTTCTGCTTGGCATAGCTTAAAAAGTTTTCTGACAGTTTAATGTCTTAGTGTCTGCAGGAAGCGTATTTTACCACTCGGGCACTAAGATCACTTAGAATCACTAAGGAATATTTTATAAATTAAATCCGGGAATAAAGATGGAAACAAAAAAAAGTGTCGCTATAATAGGCGGCGGAAATATAGGCCTTTCTATTGCAAACGGGCTTGATAATGCAAAATTATACTCAACTGAAAACATCTATATAACAAAAAGAAGAGTTGAAGTACTAAAAGATTATGAAAAACGCGGCTTCAAAATAACCGGGGATAACAAACTCGCGGTTAAAAACTCAGAAATTATTATAGTGGCAGTTCAGCCAAAACAATTGGATGAGCTATTAAAGGAGATTAGTGGAGTTATAAATACCGAAAAGCATATAGTAATTTCAGTTGTATCCGGCGCAAGCGTAAAAGACATAAAGAAATCAATCGGTAAAGATGTCCCTGTTGTCCGCGCAATGCCAAATACTGCTATAGCAATTCAGGAATCAATGACATGCCTTGCTTCCGATAAAAAAACAAACGGCGTATTAAAAATTGCGCAGAAAATATTTGATTCTGTGGGTAAGACTTTAATAATCGAAGAAGAACTAATGGTTCCGGCCACTGCATTATGTGCGTGTGGTATAGCTTTCTTCCTGCGCGCTATACGTGCTGCTTCGCAGGGCGGTATTGAAATTGGGTTCCATTCTGAAGATGCTTTGCTTATGGCAGCGCAGACTGCAAAGGGAGCAGCATCTTTATTAGTCGATATGAAGAGCCATCCTGAAAGTGAAGTTGACAAGGTAACAACGCCAAGAGGATGCACTATAGTCGGATTAAATCAGATGGAACATAACGGGTTTAGTTCGGCAATGATAAAAGGCATTACTACATCTGCAGAAAAAGCAGCTAAATTATATAACACAGATTAACATTAAACCTAAGGCCTTAGATAAACCTGCCTGGCGGTAGGCAGGTCAAAGGCCTAAAATGAATTGAATCCCAGGTCTTTGATTTTTCAAAGACTTGTCGCATATACCTATTTAGTGAATATACTTACAATATTTTATTATTTCTGCTCACACTTGTAGTAGATAAAAAAAATATTTTTAATTATATATTGACAAGAAGCCTTACAAAACTTATATTTGTTAAAATTAAATATGAAAAAAGAAATCAGAAATATTACCGAAAATAAAAGCCCAATGGCAATGTGTCTTTGCTGTATGATGATGTGTATGTCATCACGGAAGGATGCAGTCTGATAATTAAACATTAGAATTTGAAACTGAGCCCTTCCCGAAACCTTATCGAGAAGGGCTTTTTTATTGGATATATATGAACTGACAAAAACAAAAATAAAATGCAAAGCTCTTATTGAGAAAGGTTGAGGGATCAGGCCCTGTGAAACCTTAGCAACCGCCCTATATTATTGGGGGACATGGTGCTACCTCCTGCCCGCTGACGGTTTAACCGGCAAGTATGGGAAAGATGAGAGAAGAAGTTTTGGAAAAACCTCTTCGCGTAATCTTACCGGAGAGGTTTTTTTTTGAACTAAACAAGGATAAGAGCATGGGAAAGTTTATTACATTTTTAAAAACAATAAATAAAAACCGAAAGGACAAAGACATGAGCACTAATGGGAAAGAAAGAAACTACAAATACGAAACATTGCAACTACATGCAGGCCAGGTACCAGACCCAACAACCGGGGCGCGAGCAGTTCCAATTTACCAGACAACATCTTACAATTTTGCAGATGCAAAAGAAGCTGCCGATTTGTTCGGACTTCAAAAATTCGGGAACATTTACACTCGAATAATGAACCCTACAACTGATGTATTTGAAAAACGCATAGCTGCTCTTGAAGGCGGTATTGGCGCTGTGGCTACTGCATCAGGCCAGGCTGCACAATTAATTGCAATTACAACCATTGTACAAGCCGGGGAAAACATTGTTTCTACTGCTTATTTATATGGCGGAACGTATAATCAATTCAAGGTAACTTTCAAAAGATTAGGCATAGACGTTAAATTTGTTGACGGTGATGCGCCTGAAGATTTTGAAAAATTAATCGACAGTA
>JARLHB010000068.1 GCA_031292465.1 Ignavibacteriaceae bacterium | reverse complement strand
TCACTATTTAAAGAAAACGGCGTAAAAATTTTCGGACACAAAGATATTAAAAGATCAGATACAGATTTAATTGAAGACAAAAACTATTTTAATAGAAGCATTCTAAGTGAAAAAAGAAGGCTGGCTGGAGAAGAAGAAATATTCTTTCAGAATACAAAAATTGTTAACCCGGATTTTCCCGTAGAAAATAATCAATCCTTCATGCTTGGCTGGGGAGTGGAAGCTGTTGTAATTTATACATACGGTCATACTTTAACAAACATATCAGTATATGTTCCCAAAGATAAAGTGTTGTACTGCGGCGATTGCATTGTAAGCGGCTATATTCCAAATCTGGAGGCCGGGAACGTGGGAAATTGGAAAGTCTGGATTGAATCATTGAACTTAATAGCAGGCTTAAATCTGCAATATGTTATACCTGGGCATGGTAAAGCAATATCTGGTAAAGAAATAAACATTGAAATAGATAAAATCAGGAGTATTTTAGAAGAAGCTATTATAAACGGTTATCCTCCGACCTCAGAATAAAGAAAAGTAATTGGGAAAGGGAAGATTATGAATTATTTTAAAATATTTATCTTATTCCTTCTGATTTCTCTTACCGGCTGCAAAAACAATATTATAACTGATCCCTATGAAGAAATATCCGGCAATTATAAAAGTACCATCTTTACAGAACCGGGTGCTAATGATGCGCCAGTGGATATACAAGCGGCAGGCGGTTATCTTATGATAACATTAGACAATTCTGCAGATTTCACTGCCGAGTTGTATATACCAACTATAACCGGGTACTATAATGAAGTACACAATTTTTATAAAGGTGTATATACGTTAAAGGATAGTTTAATTAAATTCAGCGCAGTCGGCTTTTTTGTAAATGAATTGAAATGGGACAGGGAAAATGATGAGCTTAAATCAGTTGAAGTTCCGCCAAGGGGGGACGCATTTAATATTGTATTACATAAATATTTCCAGGGATTGCTATAAATCAATATGCAAAAAATGTATAGATATAATTCCATTAAATCATTTCAGTTAACTTTTACGCGTATTAGAATTAGCTAAACACAATAGTTAATGTGACAAATGTTACATCCCGACAATTTCTTTAAAATTTTTATCTAAAATACTCTCAAATTTTTACAGTCGTATGATTTAACTAACATTGTATATCTTTATTAATGATGGAAAATTATTAAGTTTACATCGGATATTGATGAGAGGGATTATGGCTAAGAATTTTGTATCGAATAAAGATGTTACTGTACGGATGTTTGACAGCAGTTTTATGGAAGCTTTATCAAAAGTACATCCTGCGGTTCCATTAATTATATATATTCCTGTAATTGCTTATTACTTATATAAAGCGATTGAAGTTTTTAATATTGAATCGGTTAACATCCTCTACCTGGTCGTATTAGGAATACTTGTCTGGACTTTAACCGAGTATATGCTGCACAGGTTTATATTCCATTATAATCCGAAATCAAAATTCGGTGAGAAAATACATTTTATTTTTCATGGTGTGCATCATGACTATCCGAATGACTCAAGAAGGCTGGTTATGCCCCCTTCTGTAAGTGTTCCGCTCGCAGTATTGTTTTATTTCTTATTCAGGGCTATACTTGGCATAAATAATGTTGCTCCTTTCTTTGTCGGATTCTTAACCGGTTATTTGTTCTATGATATGACGCATTATGCGGTTCATCATTTTAACATTCATAATAAATTTTGGTTAGCTTTGAAAAAGCACCATATGAGACATCATTTCCAGGATGCAGAAAAGGGATTTGGAGTCAGTTCACCGGTATGGGATTATATCGTGGGAACAGATTTTCCTAAGACAAAAGATTAAAACCGGATTTTTATCCTTTTATTTTTATCCGGTTGTATTAAAAGGGATTGAAGGATGATTCTAAAAGAACTTAACGTTGCTGAGTCGCAGAAAAAAATGCGAATCTTAATTATTGAAGATAATATTGAATCTCAATTAATTTTAAAAGTTTATTTGCGGGAGCTTTATTTAGTAGATATTGCCGAAGATGCCGAATCAGGACTTAATTTTCTTAAAAGTAGTCCCTATGACCTGATCCTTCTGGATATTAACTTACCCGGTAAATTGAACGGGGAAGACGTTCTTAAAGAAGTAAGAAACGACATTTTGCTAAAAAAACTTCCTGTTGTTGTTATTACAGCTTATGCCTTAAAAGGTGATAAAGAAAGATTTCTCAACCAGGGTGCCAGCGATTATCTATCCAAGCCTGTTGAAAAACAAATGCTGCGTGATACTATAAGTAAGCATCTTCCTTAAAATATTTTTTGCTTAATTGATTTTTTTACTTTTTATTTCTCAATTAAGGGCAAGGAAGTTAGTATAATGTTGTCCGGCGTGATATACATCTAATTTTTAATTAAAGACCGGATTGTGCATTTATCCGTTGTTTTTATATCACTATTTTACAACGGATGCTAAGCGCAATTTCTATAATATAAACTGATTTAAAATTCTTTCACAAGGGGAAAATTCCATTTCGGGCTTTTTTATAAAAAAAAGTATGTGTCCTAATTTGGTACATTCCGACAAGAAATCTTATTCTGCGACAAGGATAATCAGGATAACACTCTAAACCTGTCTCTTAGGTGACATTTTGTATGGCATTATAATTGTTTAATTTGCATAAAATTAGCGAAAAATTGAATTTATGGCAGAGAAACAAGAAATAAAAAGGTCAATGGTAGTTTTTGAAGACCATGAATATTCTGAAAAAGCAGAAGATAAGGAGAAGAAATATTTAAAACGGATCTTTATCTTTGGTTCAATTTCTCTTCTGTTAATATTGGTAATTATATATACGCTTCCTAAAACCGTTTTAACATTAAGTTCGCTTGCTGAATATACAACAATAGTTGCGATGGTTATTTTCCTGTTTATCCTGCTTATCAGATATTTTGGAATTTTGATTGCTGCATATTTATATATAAACCAATATACATTTTCATCGCCTGGCGGCGGTTATTTCCCGTTTGTTTCTATTTTAGTGCCTGTATACAATGAAGATAAAGTTATTGCAGATTCCATCAACTCTCTTTTGGAACTAAATTATCCCAATTATGAAATTATAATAATTAACGATGGCTCCACAGACAAAACAAAACAGGTTGCGGAAACTCTTGTCGGTTACAAAAAGGGTAAAGTTTCCGAAGTAAAGGTTACTCTTATAAACAAACCTAATGGCGGAAAAGCAAAGGCGCTTAATACCGGAATTAAATATTCTAAAGCTGAAATTGTTTTATGTATGGACGGCGATTCTCAGTTATCACCTGATTGTGTAAAGCTTGCAGTACGTCATTTTTCCAACAGGGAAATAGGTGCGGTTGCAGGCAACGTTAAAGT
>JARLHB010000067.1 GCA_031292465.1 Ignavibacteriaceae bacterium | reverse complement strand
TTTATTAATTTTTTGCGGAGAAAATTATGAAAGTATTAATTGAGAGCGAGATAAGCACAAAACTGAAAAAAATGACGGGATGGGAATTTCATAGTAATTCCATAACTAAAAAATTCGAATTAAAGGATTTTAAAAGTGCGCTTGCCTTTGTGAATAAAATAGGCGGTGAAGCGGAAAAAATGGATCATCACCCGGATATTTTTATGCACTCGTGGAATAAAGTAAAAATAACTATTTCCACACATAGCGCCGGCGGTGTTACCCTGAATGATTTTAACCTGGCAAAAAAGATAGAAGAAATAAAATAAGTTAGTAAATTTGCAGCATGTTCATTACCGGATGAAGTGCTGACTAAACGGAGGAGTTTTTAATGAGTTTAAGTGAGACTGAAATTCTTGGCATTTTTAAAAAAACCGAGGCCTTATTAGAGGGACATTTCCTATTAACGTCCGGAAGGCACAGCAATGTTTATTTTCAGTGTGCAAAGGTGCTGCAATACCCGGCTTATATGGAAAAGATATGTTCCAATATAGCTGAATACTTTTTAAATTATGAAATAGATACGGTTATTTCGCCTGCTATTGGAGGTATTATTGTAGGGCAGGAAGTAGCCCGACAGCTGAATAAGCGCTCAATATTTGCAGAACGTGAAGATAAGTCGCTTACATTGCGCAGAGGTTTTTCACTTGAACCGGGTGAAAAAGTTTTAGTCTGTGAAGATGTAGTAACGACTGGCGGGTCTGTTTTTGAAGTTATAGATATTGTAAAGAAAAGCGGTGCAATTGTTGTCGGCGTAGGCTGTATAGTTAACAGAAGCAATGGCAAGGTGGACTTTGGTTATCCCCATAAAAGCGCTGTTATGCTGGATGCTGTCTCTTTTCCTTCTGATGACTGTGAGCTTTGTAAAAAGGGTTTGCCTGTTGTAAAACCGGGATCAAGAAAAATAAAATAATAAATTAATTTAAAACAGATTTCATCTTTAAAACTAAATGTTTGGGAAACTGCGGTTATAGCACTATTTAAAGTCTGGAACTGTTTAGATAGTTTTCATCTTATAATTTTTCCATAAAATATTCAAAAAAGTTGGTAACATGGATCAAAGAAGGCTATATAAAACTATAGAAAACCTTGCATCTCAACAATTCGAGACAGAAAAGGATATGCTTAAATATGTATTACAGCAAATTGTTGAAATAGAGAATATTGAAATTACCGGGGGAAGGATCTGGCAGTTTGAACCGTCATCGGGGGATTATTTATTGTTGCTCCAAACAGGAAATGTTGACAAGATCAACTCTGATTTTAGGGTAAAGATAGAAGATTATCCTTTATTTGACCAGGTTGCAAAAGAAAGAACCGTACTTGGGAACGAAACAAACAAAGTGCTCCGCAAAAAAGGTATAATGAGGTACTCTGCATCGGGAGTAGGCTCCAAAATAAAATATAACGGTAAATTGTATTATGAGTATATGCTTGCTTTAAACAGCCAGAATATAGATGAAAATCTGCGTTTAAGGTTAAGTATTATTGCAACCGCTTTAACGTCTCAAATAAAACAAATGAGATATTCAAAACGTGCTACTTCGTTGCGGGCAGATTTAAATAAAGCGCGTGAAGTTCAAAAAGCTATACTGCCTGAGCATGAATACACATATAATGATTTTTTAATGTTTGGTATATCAGACCCTGCTGAAATAGTCGGCGGGGATTTATTCGATTATATTGAAATCGGCCCGGGCGGGGACCATCTTGCAATTGCATTGGGTGATGCTGCAAGCAAAGGCGTTAGCGCTGCTGCTGAAGCAATGTATATTTCCGGCGCTTTAAGAATGGCATGCAATTTTGAAATTAAAATTACTCCTCTTATGAGGCGTTTGAATACTCTTGTTAATAAGATATTCAAGGATGAAAAATTTGCGTCATTATTTTATGGAGAGCTGTCAAAAGACAGAAACGGCCTTATGCTTTATGCTAATGCCGGGCATAATCCCCCGATGTTCGTAAAGAAGGATTCTGATGAAATAACTACCCTGCAGCCGACAGGACCTGTGCTTGGGCCTTCCCCAAGCGCAAAGTATAGTATTGACAGCATTAAATTTGAACCCGGAGATGTTCTTCTTATTTATTCTGATGGTGTTACGGATGCCGCCAATACCAAATTTGAAAATTACGGTGAAGAACGTTTAACCAAAGTTTTCCTGAAAACAAAACACCTGTCTCCTAAAGAAATTACATATTCCATTATGGATGATGTAATACATTTTTCTAAAAACGGTAAATATTCGGATGATAAGACTATTGTTGTTGTTAAAAGGATGAAATAGCCTGACTTAAATTAGGCTATTCAGGTAAGGATTATTTATTTAGAATATACCACTTTCCCTTCTTTAACATAGCTTGCAATCATGCGGGTTTCATTTTCGTATTCTTCAACAGTAAGCTTAATTAAATCTATAGGGATGTCGAATTTTTTCATTACTTCGCGCTCTAAATCCATTATCATTGGGCCCCTGTCCCAAATGCTTTTGTTCTTAAAGTCATCAGAAATTACTGCCAAGTCTAAATCACTGTCTTTATTCGGATTACCGTTGTTTTGTGAACCGAATAAAACCACTTTATAAACGTTAATATCGCTTTCCAATAACCTTTTAGTTAAGTACTCTACTATTTTATCAGCTCTTTTTTTAACCATTGTAATAATTCTTTAGCTTTCTTTAAAATATCCAGAGTATTTTTTCTCTTATATTCACTGCTGATTATTTTTAGAGAATCAGGGTACCTTGTTGCAACACCTGCACTATCCAGGCCTGCAATAAATAATGTGAAATCTTCGTTAGGTTCTAAGCTTAATTTATCAATAAAATACATAAGTTTATAAATTTTGGGTGGAACTATTTTCGTCCTCTTTAAATATAAGCCTTTTAAAGCTTTCTCTATTGAAAGATGGCACATGAAAACAGCATAAAAATAGCGTCCCGACTCATGCATAAACAAGGCGGTTTCATAATCATAATCAGATTGCCTGAACCATTCCTTATAGTCTTTTGCCATAATTTGTAAACTTAATACATATATTTAATAAACCTTTATCAATAATAAAGTTTGAATACTTTGCAATCTTATGAGGCGGGTAACTTCTTTTTTTTAATAATTCTTTTTATACTTTAAACAAGTATTATCCATAAATAATTTGGACGAGCTATGATACAGTCAATAAATCCTGCTACCAGGGAAAAAATCAAAGTTTATAAAGAAATGTCTAAAACTGAAATAAACAATATTATTTTGGGATCTTATAATGCATTTACATATTGGAAGGAAACGGATTTTAAAACAAGAGCATTATATATGAAAAATGCTGCAAATATTCTGCGGAACAGGAGGGTTACATTGGCGGAGATAACGACATTGGAAATGGGAAAGCCCATAAATCAATCTAAAGCCGAAGTTGAAAAATGTGCATCTGTCTGCGATTATTATTCTGAGAATGCAGAAAGATTTCTTGCGGATGATTTAGTAATGACAGAGGCTTCAAAGAGTTATATTACTTACAGGCCGTTAGGAGTGGTACTTGCAATTATGCCCTGGAACTTCCCATTTTGGCAGGTGTTCAGGTTTGCCGCCCCGAATTTAATGGCAGGCAATGCAGGCGTGCTAAAACATTCTTCAAATGTTACCGGATGTGCACTTGCCATTGAAGAAGTTTTCCGGGAGGCAGGTTTTCCAGGCGACCTCTTTAGAACTCTAATTGTTTCATCCAATAATATAAAACCAATAATAGAAAATAAAAATATCAGCGCTGTTACGTTAACAGGCAGTGTATCTGCCGGGAAAGCAGTTGCGGCAGTTGCCGTATCTGTACTAAAGAAAACCGTGCTTGAACTTGGCGGCAGTGACCCGTATTTAATTCTTGAGGATGCCGATATAGAAAAAGTAGCTGAAGTATGTGTTACTTCAAGATTACTTAATGGCGGGCAGAGTTGTATAGCGGCAAAAAGATTTATAATAGTTGATGCAGTGTATGATGAATTTGAAAAATTGTTTGTTCAAAAAATGGAATCAAAAAAAATGGGTGACCCGTTTAATACGGAGAATGACCTTGGCCCGCAGGCAAGAGTTGATTTAAGGGATGAACTCCATCAGCAGGTGATAAAGAGTATAGAAAAGGGGGCAAAGCTGTTAACCGGCGGGCTGGTTCCTAATGTGAAAGGTGCTTATTATCCGCCTACGGTGCTCTCAAATGTTGCTGTCGGTATGCCTGCATATGAAGAAGAATTGTTTGGCCCTGTTGCTGCATTGATAAAAGTAAGAGATGAGGAAGAAGCCATTTACACTGCAAATAATACAACCTTTGGTCTGGGTGCTGCGGTTTTTACAAGCAGCGTTGAAAATGGAGAAAGGATAGCTAAGGAAAAACTTAATGCCGGATGCTGTTTTGTAAATGATTTTGTAAAATCGGATCCGCGTTTACCCTTTGGAGGTATAAAAGAATCCGGCTACGGCAGGGAGCTGTCTTTCCCCGGCATAAAAGAATTTGTTAATGCAAAAACAGTTTTTATAAAATGAAATAAAATTTAAACTGAACTATTTTATTTCTGTAATAGATTAACGGCCGGGCAATGTTATAAAGAATTCAGAACCCGTGTTGATTTCGCTTTCAATCCAGATTTTACCGCCGTTCTTCTCAACAAGTTCTTTGCAAATAATTAATCCGAGTCCGGTTCCTTTTTCTTTTTCAGTTCCTAAAGTAGTGTATTGCATATCTATTTTGAAAATCTTGTCTATATCGGATTTGGAAATACCAACCCCGGTATCGGAAATTGAAATTACAACTTTATCGCCTTCACTTTTAGCCTTAGCAGTAATTGTGCCGCTGTTATTTGTAAACTTTATGGAATTTGAAACCAGGTTTTGAATAATAGACTGAAGCATATATACATCGGCAAACACAAAAATATTTTGCGGAACACTGTTTAACAATGTAATATTTTTACTTTCGGACTTCGGTTTAAATATTTGAAAATTAGACTCTACGGTTTCAAACAAATTAATATTTTCCGGGCTGTAAGGCATTCTTCCGGTTTGAAGCCTTGACCAATCCAAAAGATTTTCTAACAACTTATACTGATTTTTTAGAGAGTTATTCATCTCTTTTATGAATTTAACCCTTTCTTCTGAAGCAAGACTATCATATTCTTCAACAAGAATATCTGATATCCCGAGCAACGGTTGGAAAGGCCCTTTTAAATCATGTGCTATAATGGAGAATAATTTATCTTTGCTTATATTCAAATCCTGAAGTCTTCTTTCCGATTCTGCAAGCTGGGAATTTAAATGTGCCAGTTCCCGGGCTCTTTCTTCAAGAAGATCTTTATTTGCTTTTAACTGCTTTGTGTAATTTATAAGCTCATCTGAAGTACGCTTCCGGTCGATGGCAAGAGCAATCTGCTCGGAAACGAATACAAGTATTTGTTTTTCAATTTCGCCATAAGCATTCTTATTATAATAATCCTGTACAGCCATTACGCCCCTAATATGGCCTTCATGTTTAAGCGCTACACCGACCCATACGGCAGCAGGTTCGCCGACTAAATCAACAACTCCTTTTTCGCGAAGTTCAAGATCTTCTTCACTTGTAATAATATAATCTTTACCGGTCTTTAATACATATTCAGTTAAACCACCTCCGGGTTTTCTTGGCATTGGCGGTTGATCATATTCATCCAGAAAATAAGGAAATGTCAGGATATTTTCTTCTTCATCATAAAGGGCTATATAAAAGTTATTTGCTGCCATTAAACTTTTTATTACTTCGTGTATATCGGAATAAAGTGTTTGAATATCTTCAGTTGTATTTACGGCTTCGGATATTTTATACAGTGCATTCTGGATCTTTTCAAATCTTTTCCTTTCGGTTATATCGTGAATGGTTGCCTGTATAAGGTTCTTTTTGCCGACTACTACACTTTTAACAGATACTTCAGTGTCTATTAATGAATTGTTGCTATATTTATACTGCCAGTAGAAATATTGAGGAATTCCCATATGAGCCAGGTTAATTTTTTCAAGCATATACTCCTTTGAAGAAATTCCATTCGGCTGAATTTCAGGGCAAAATTCCCAGGGAGGACGGCCAATAATTTCTTCTTTTTTACGGCCTAAAAGATTGCAAAAACGGTCGTTGCATTCTTCAGATTTGTCGGATATGATGCATATACCTTCGGCTGAGGCTTCAAAAAGTGAACGGAATCTTTTTTCGCTTTCAATTAAAGCTTCTTCAGAGATTTTTTTCTGAGTAATATCTCTGAAATTCCAAACTCTGCCTACAACCTTGTTATCTATTTTTTGAGGTATGGAGTATCTTTCGAATATTTTACCGTCCTTAAATTCTATTGTATCAATACTCTCAGATTCTGAGAACTCATAAAGCCAATTTATTCTGGAAATAAATTTATCAGGCTCTTTTAATTTATTACTAAGCAGTTGAAGAAGTTTATCTTCTTTTTTTGAATCGGTTAAAGCTAATGGGATATTCCACATTTTAATGAACTTTTGATTCATCCCGGTTATAGTCCCTTTTAAATCCACTACCAATATACCGTCGGCTGTTGATTCAATAGTAGCATTCAATAAAGAAAACGCCTGGGTAATTTTAACTTCGTTTATCTTGCGTTCTGTTATATCGTTGAATATACAAAGAAGGCATGGTTCCTGGTTTGCAATTTTGAAAAAAGAACTGGAAATACCGAACCATAACGCTTTCTTATTCCAAAGCGTTGCCTCATATTCATGATATGAATTTGTATCAACATCATTAAATATTTCCTGGTGAGTTTTAGCTGCAGTATTTTTGAATCCCTTGCTATATACAATATCTAAGGATTTACCTTCAAGTTCCCTTTTTGTTTTGCCTACCAACTGACAATAAGCTTTATTAACCTTTATAATTGTACCATGGCTGTTTGTTAATCTCATCCCGTCATTTGAGTTTTCCCACGCTAAACGGAGTAGTTGAAGCGTATTCTTGCCGGTCTCTTTACTATGCTCATGACTGGTTATATCCAGGATTATGGCGGTTACCGAGTTCTTATCGACGGCCGATATTGTAGCGGAAAACAAATGCTCGGTTCTTTTTACTAATATTTTATATTCAATAGTTACAGGACGTTTAGTCTTAATTACTTTATTAATATTTTCAAGAAATAAATCAGCCAGTTGTTTTGAGAATACATCGTGTACTGTTTTACCTAATATATTTTTTGCCGATTTGAATAATAATTTTTGCCCGGATGTCTCAACAATTTTTAAGTACGTTCCTTTTTTATCAAAGGATATGACAATATAAGGCAATCCCTTTGATATAGAACCCGCATTACCCTTAATATCTAGGGGCAGTTCTGTCCTGCTTGCCTTTTTAGTTCCTGATATATTTTTACCAGCCTTTTTATTAAGACTTGCTTTTTTGTTGAGGAGTTGTAACTTCGATTTTGGTATGTCACTCATATACCATTACTCCAGTTGTATTCTTTTTATTATCGAAAATATTTTCTAGTAATTAAATCAAATTATAAAATATTATGCTAATTATGTTGACTTATTCAACATGAAGCTTCGTTTAGGTTTGCAATGAGTATCATTTTTATATTAATAATAAAAACTTCTGCCTTGCCCTCTTAAATAGTAATCATTTCTTTTGAATAACAGGTATTTTATGAAACA
>JARLHB010000066.1 GCA_031292465.1 Ignavibacteriaceae bacterium | reverse complement strand
TTAATACAACTACAATTTGGTTACAAATATTATGTTAACTATAATTTACCTGCCATTGTTTTAATTATTATGTGAATACTATTTATAATAAAACAATATCGAGGTTATAGATTTGGACAATGAAAAGGATCTTAGCACCATTATTGGTGAAAATATTAATCAGATAAAAAGTGAATTAGGAGAAAGCAAAGACTTTTTAATTCGAGAGTTAGAAATAAAAACCAAAAAAACCAATTTGAGGCTTGCAGTGCTGTATATTAATGAATTGGCAGATGATAACAAGCTGAACAGCTTATCCTTTCAATTAACTGAATTAATAAATACACTAAATTACAATAATCAAAATACTCTTGAAAAAGATGAGTTAACAGCTGAAAACATTTTTATCAGATTAAAAACTGCACTATCAAGCAACTTTATAATTACAGAAGGTTCAGATTATGAAACAGTATGCAGCCAGATATTATCAGGAAATACTGTTATTTTAATTGATGGATATGATAAGTTCATTTTTCTGTATACTTATGGCCCCAAAGGTAGAAATATAACGGAGCCTACCTCTCAAACAATTATAAGAGGTCCAAAGGATGCGTTTACTGAGAAAATTGAACTGAATATCTCTCAAATACGAAGAAAAATAAAAGATAAATCTGTAAAAATTGAGAATATGTCCATTGGCAGCATTACAAGAACAAATGTCGCCGTAATTTATTTGGAAAATATAGCGAGACCGGAGATCATTAATGAAATTATGTCAAGATTACAGCAAATCACTATTGATGGAATTCTTGACAGCGGATATATAGAAGAATTAATTAAAGACGATCACAACTCTGTTTTTCCGACATTTTTAAATTCAGAAAAGCCTGATTCTGTTGTAGCCGGACTGCTGGAAGGCAAGGTGGCTATTTTAGTAGACGGCAGCCCATATGTTTTAACAGCACCCGCAATGTTTGTAGATTTTTTTAATGTTAGTGAAGACCATTATCATCATTTTTTAATTTCATCAATGACTCGTTTATTTAGAGCCATTTCATTCTTTCTTACTTTATTGGTCCCATCAACCTATATAGCATTAACTTTGTTTCATCCGGAAATGATTCCTACGACTTTGCTTGTTAGCCTTGCAGCACAACGTGAAGGCGTACCTTTTCCTGTCTTCTTTGAAGCTATTATGATGGAACTAACTTTTGAAGTACTGAGAGAGGCCGGAATACGAATGCCCCGCGCAATAGGCCAGGCCATATCAATTGTGGGTGCCCTGGTTCTGGGCCAGTCAGCAGTTCAAGCCGGGATTTTTTCGGCCGTAGTTGTAATAATCGTATCCATTACGGCAATTTCAAGTTTTGCTATTCCAAACTATTCAATGGCAAATGCAATTAGATTATTGAGATTTATTTTGATGATATTGTCCGCGACTTTCGGACTGTTTGGAATTTGTATTGGTCTTATTGTATTGTATATTCATTTGTGTAAAATGAAGTCTATTGGAGTTCCATATATGTCACCATTCTCACCCAAATTAGAGAATGAAAACAAAGACACCATTGTCAGATTCCCGTTATGGAAAATGAGATATCGTCCAAGTTCGACTTCAAAAACAAACAAACCCAGAATAGTGGATCAACCTGTTCGCTCGGGAATAGAAGAAAAACAGGAATTTGTCTAAATTGTTTCCATATTTAATCTGTGATTGGCGAGGAAAAGCATCATGAAGTTAAAAAGAATATTGTCTTTATTAATTGTCTTTATTATGCTGACCTTCTGTTTGTCTGGATGCTGGAACAGCCGGGAACTTAACACATTGGCATTTGTAACAGCAATGGGATTTGATAGAACCAGCAATGGCATGCAGTTAACAATTCAGGTTCTAAACCCGCGCACGATTGCTTCGCAAAAATCGTATAATGAGCCTTCAGTTGTAGTATATACCGAAGAAGGGAAAGATACCTTAGAAATAATTCGAAGATTAAGCACAGAGAGCCCCAGAAAACTGAACGGAACCCATTTGCGGACTGTCATATTTGGAGAAGATTTTGCTAAAGACGGAATTTCAGATGTACTGGATTTTTTCTCACGTGAGCATCAAAACAGAACCGACCTGTATTTTGCTGTCGCGAAAGGAATTACAGCTTACGAAGTATTAAATACGCTGACCGATTTGGAAACAAATCCATCATTTAAGCTCTATTCGTCCATTAAAGCATCTGATGAAATTTGGGCAGGAACAGAATCTGTAAAAATCATTAGTTTGATTAATTCCATTGTATCCGACGGTATAGATCCTGTATTAACCGGTATTGAAATAGTCAACAGCGATGAAGAAAATAAAACGATGGAAATGCTAGAGTTAATAGCTTCTGATCCAATTAAAATCGGTTATTTGGCAGTCTTTCAAAATGACAAATTTGTTGGATGGCTCGACGAAAATGAGTGTAAGGGATATAATTTTTTAATTCAAAATGTAAAAAGCTCAGTTGGATATGTTGAAAGTGAAAGAACCGGAAGAATTACAATCGAAGTGACTGATGTGAAATCAAAGCGAACAGTATTATTAATAAATGGAGAACCTGTAGTTTCCGTTATTATTGACATTAAAGGGAATATCGATACTGTTGCTGGCGATTTTGATATAACGAAAGCTGAAAATATTCGTTTAATAGAACAGCTTTCCGAGGATAAAATAACAAAAATGTGTTATAAGTCAATAAATAAAGCTCAAAAAGAATTGAACAGCGATATTTTCGGATTTGGTGAGGTTATACACAGAACCTATCCTAAATTATGGAGCACAATGAAAGATGACTGGAATTATAACTTCAAAATATTACCGGTCAATGTAAAGGTAAATTTCAAAATTGACCAGATAGGCATAATTTCAAAATCGTTTTTTGCAAAGGAAAGCTAATTTTATGAGTTTATTATCGTTTATATTGGCATCAGTATTTTCCGTTGTTCTCTGTATTGTAGAAATACCAAAAATGCGTAAAAACAGAGAAAAAAAAGAATTGGTTGCTTTTTTAATTATTCTTTTTTATGGTCTGGCGCTAGTCGGCATGAAGTGCCTAAAAATAGATATTCCAAATCCTGCGGATGTATTGGTTGCTGTGTATTCACCTGTAGTCGACTTAATCAAGGTCGCATTGGAGTAAATTAAAATGAACAAAACAAAAATAAGCAATCATCAGTTATTTGCATTAGTTGCGAATTTTACGTTAGGCACAACAGTCATTTCAATTTCATCAAATGTTGTGTCTTTAGCCCATCAGGATGCATGGATTTCCGCACTTATTTCAATTGCAATAGGGATTCCATTTATTTGGATGTATTACTATATCGGTAAACTTTACCCTGGCAAATCCTTAATAGATATTTTAAATGCTGCTTTTGGAAAATGGGCTGGATGGATTTTGTCAGCAATATTTGTGGTGTTTGTTTGTTATTTGGATACCGCACAGGTAATATTTTATGTTGGTAACTTTATAAGAAATGAATATATGACCGAAACACCTTTGTATGCTTTAAACCTGCTGCTGGCAATTGGAATTGTAATCGGAATGCTTTATGGGTTAGAAGCTATAGCTCGTGCCGCCGAAGGCTTTATAGTTATTGTATCTGTTCTTATTATTTTTTCTCTGTTATTAAATATGAAAAATATAGAACCCCTAAATTTATTGCCCATTTTTGAAAAAGGTATCGTTCCAATTTTAAAAGGCGCCTTTTCCTTATCCAGCTATATGACCTGGCCATTAGTTATACTGCTTATGATTGTTCCGACGAGTACCGATAACACAATTAAAACACGTAATTCCTTGTTTGCTGGATACCTCTGGGGAGCTACGATAAATTTCCTATGTACAATTATGTCGTTAATGGTTCTTGGCAGTACAATTACCGCAAGGTCAGAATACCCGGCTTATATGATGGCAAAGGAAATTAGTGTCGGAATTATCGACAGAATTGAAGGGATCATATCTTTCTCTTGGCTCGTAACAGAATTTATTAGAATTTTGTTATATTTCTATGCTGGAACACTAGGCCTTGCTCAATTGTTTAGGATTAAAGACTATAAAAAACTAATAATGCCGCTTGGTTTAGTCATGTTGATGTACTCCGGAGTTGTCTATCCAAATGCGGCATACCAGGCAAAATGGGACACAACAACATGGGTGCCGTTCATTGCTACGTTTGGAGTGATATTGCCAATTCTTATTTTAATTATTAAAAAGTTTAAAGATGTATCGCGACAGTTGAAATAATCAACCTTAATCAACCGCAAATCCATTGCTCAATTTGAACCGTATGATTACAATACAATCAGAGGAAGTACTCTGAAAGGATTGGTCATAAATATGAAAGAAATTAATATTGCAAACGTTCTTGTAAATAAGCGCAAGGAAAAGGGAATAACACAGGATGAATTGGCAAGCTATATGGGAGTCTCGAAAGCCTCCGTTTCAAAGTGGGAGACCGGACAAAGTTATCCCGATGTGACTTTTCTTCCGCAACTTGCCGCATATTTTAACATCAGCATTGATGAGCTGATGGACTACAAACCGCAGATGACAAAAGAAGATATACACAAACTTTATAGAAGCCTTTCAGCGGATTTTGCATCAAAGCCGCTTGAAACAGTGCTTAATGACTGTCGACATATAACGAAAAAGTACTACTCCTGTTTTCCTCTTTTACTACAAATGGGACTTTTGCTGATAAATCATGTTGAGCTTGTGAAAAATCCTGAAGAGATTCCTCCTCTGATACAGGAAGCAAAGCAACTTTTCGTGAGGGTTAAAGAGGAAAGTGACGATGTATCGCTTAAAAAAACGGCATTATATATGGAGGCACTCTGCGGCCTTGCAGCTGGAAAACCCGAAGCTGTTCTTGAGCTTTTGGACGGAACGGTTACGCCCGCCTTACCGCCGGAGTCCCTTTTGGCCTCCGCTTATCAGATGACCGGACGGGTTAGAGAAGCAAAATCCGTGCTTCAGGTTGGTATTTTTCAAAACATTGTGGTGCTTTTTAACTTTTTTCCTGCTTATCTGATGCTCTGCGCGGATGTTCCGGAAAAATTTGAAGAGGTGCTTAGGCGCTCAATTATTGTATCGGAAGCTTTTGATATGAAGCATCTGCATCCCGGCGTTTTGGTCGGCCTGTATATTACTGCCGCGCAGGGCTATATCATGCAGGGAAATAAAAGCAAAACTCTGGATATGCTTCAAAGGTATACAGAAATCGTGACAGGCAATATCTACCCGCTGAAGCTTCACGGTGATGAGTTTTTTGATTTGCTTGATAGCTGGCTTGAAAAGCTGGATTTGGGGACAGATCTTCCGCGTGATGAAAAAACGGTAAGACAAAGCATGATGAACGTCGTATTAAAAAATCCTTTATTCGCCGTGCTGTCAGAGGAAGCACAATATAAAAGCATAATTGAAAAACTTCAAAACAATGCGGTAAGACCTGATTAAATGAAAGAAGATGTCATTATGGAAGAAAAAGCGGCAAATAAAAAGCGTTTGATTATATTCTTATTGCTGACATTCATCATTGCCTGGTTTATATTTATGCTGCTCCCTATCATCGGGCTGACCTATGGGCAGGGCACTTCGATTATAATTGTAGCTTCTGCGATGTTTGCTCCTGCTCTAGGCAGCATTTTGACGAGGTTAATAACAAAAGAGGGCTTCAAAAACATGTATCTTAAGCCCAACTTTAGAGGACACATAAAATCATATTTATTAGTATACTTTGCTCCGACTGTTTTAATACTGATAAGCGGTGCTCTATATTTTCTGATTTTTCCCTCCTCCTTCGATTCGGGGTTTACAACCTTGAAACAAATGGCGGCGTCCAGCGGAAAGACAAATTATTCCGCAAGCAATATACTCATGGTATCAATATTGGAAATCTTAATAATCGGGCCTGTTGTCAACATCATCCCGACAATGGGCGAAGAGCTTGGCTGGAGAGGTTACTTGCTTCCAAAGCTGAGATGCTTTTTTCCCGACAGAGCGGCACTGATCATAACAGGCTGCATATGGGGCTTATGGCACTTGCCTATAATCGTAATGGGACACAATTACGGTAAAGATTATTTCGGTTATCCGTGGCTCGGAATTTTGGCGATGGTAGTTTTCTGTGTTGCTCTGGGCATTATTGAGGGCTACATTTCAATCAAGCTGAAAAGTGCCATTCCCGCGGCAATGATTCATTCGACGGTG
>JARLHB010000065.1 GCA_031292465.1 Ignavibacteriaceae bacterium | reverse complement strand
TATATTTTATTTCCTCTATGAATTTTAGGCTTTCTACCAAAATCTCCCTTGAATATGAATAAACTAATTTAGTTAAAACAGTTGGGCCGCCAGCCTGGTATTTGTAATATCTTAGTACCCTTATAAAAGTAACCGTAAGTGGTTCAGACAGTTCCGCATGCATTAGCCCGATTATTTTATCGCATATCTTTTCGTCAAACTCTGTAAGTATTAACAGCAAATAACCATATTGTTTATATCTTTTAAATTCTGAAAGTATTAATTCAAGATTTTCATACGAGTTTAATTTTGCCAGCGCTGAAGAACAGCTAAAATATATTTGCTCATTATGTTTTTGTATTTTCGCCTGTAAAAGAGGTACTGCTTCTTCAACTTTTGCTATTCCCACAAAAAACGAAGCAAATATGATGTTATTTTTATTATTAGATCTTAATTTTTTCAGAAGATAGTCCGAGAGTTTTGTAGACGTAATTAAGGTAACTAATTTGTCAAAGTCCTCTCCTTTTAAGGATAAAAGGAACTCTGCGACATTTTCCAAAAGGAACTTATACTTCCTTTCAGGTATTTTGTTTACAATATCATCAGGCAGGATACCGTTTTCCAAGTATTCAAATATTAACGATTCCCATTTCTTAATGAAATTATTTTTCTGTTTGTTCCTGTAATTACTAACGATCCTCATCTCTATGACAAGACATACAAGAAAGTAAATTGTCAATAGCATGAGTAGTATTGTAATTAATATCAGATGATAAATATAGTCAGAGAACAATTTGGTCCTTTTGCAATCTGCTTAAGATGATAATTTTGTATAACGTTTTATTTTAGACATTAGCTCCTCGGGAGAAAAAGGCTTTAATATATAATCTACCGCACCAGACTTCATAGCGTTGTTAAGCATTTCTTCATTATTATTGGACGTAAAAATTATCACCGGGATGCCGGATATGGCAGGGCTGGATTTTAATTCACTAAGTATTGTAAGGCCGTTTTTAACCGGTAAAAGCAAATCGAGGATAATCAAACTTGGTATTATGGAATTTACTGTTTCCACAACTTTTTCACCGGAAGAGATACAAACCACAGTATATTTTTCTCTTTCCAGCTTATGCACAATAATGCGCTGAATTATTTCATTATCCTCTGCTAACAATATACATGGAAACTTTAAATTCATCGGGCTTATTTTTAACTAACCTTAAAATAACCTTTTATAAACAAATTGTTGATTATTTAACAAGAATAAATTTAATCCCAGGAAGATGTAAATATCAGAAAATAGTTTTAACTTTATTCTAATGTTTTCGGTAAAATAATCAATCTTTAAAATTATTACAATCTTGCTATAAATATAATAATAAATATTTACATCATTTATTTAAATTGATACATGAAATATTTACTACTTTTCTTTTTATTATCGCTTATTTCCACCACGATTGCACAGGGAAAGCTGACTTCAGATGAATTGTTTATAAAAGCAAGGAATGCTGCATTTGAGCTGAAAGACCGCAAGCAGGCGCGGGAATTATGTCATCTTGCATTACTAAAAAGCCCGGATTATACCGATGTATCTGTCTTTCTTGCAAGGTTATATACCTGGGATAGTATGTATGATTCCGCACGAGTAATATTTGGCGGCATTTTTGCCAAAGGCTCGTCCAATTATGATGCTATTAGCGCCGCCATTGACCTTGAATACTGGACGGATAATTATCAGAAAGCATTAAATTACTGTAATCTCGGGCTAAAAAGTTACCCTAAATCCGAAGAATTTTTACTTAAAAAGTCAAAAGTACTTGCAAATTTAAAACAGTATAATGAAGCACTCTCCTCACTTGACACTCTTTTTGCGATAAATAATAATAATGCCGATGCAATAGTGTCTGCCGAAAGGCTGAAAGAAGAAGTGCGGATAAATTCAATTACAGTCAGTTACACTTACGATCAGTTCAATAAAATATTTGATCCATGGCATCTCGGTTCTATCGCATATTCAAGGCAAACACCAATAGGAACAGCCATTATAAGGGCTAACTTTGCGCGCAGGTTCGGCACAAATGGCACACAATATGAGATGGATATGTACCCGAGGTTTGCAAACGGGCTTTATTCGTACGTGAACTTCGGCTATTCAAACGACGATATTTTCCCTAAAACAAGATATGGGTTTTCTTTGTATTACAGCCTTCCGTTAAGCTTTGAAGTTGATGCCGGTTTCCGCCTGCTAAAGTATTCTTCCGATACATGGATATATACGGCCGCTTTGGGAAAGTATTACAGCAACTTCTGGTTTTCATTAAGGACGTTTATTACGCCGCAGGTTCAAAATGCCTCACACTCATATTCACTTACTATAAGGTACTATATTTCAGGCGCTGACGATTATGTAGCACTTACCGGCGGGACAGGAATATCTCCCGAAGCAAGCTCTGTAGATAACAACAACAACTGGCTGAAGTCGAATAAAGGCGGAATTGAATATCAATCAAGAGTTTTCAAAACTCTGATACTAAACGTTTCTTGTGACTAT
>JARLHB010000064.1 GCA_031292465.1 Ignavibacteriaceae bacterium | reverse complement strand
GAGAGGGTTAGGGTGAGGGTAATTTTCACTTCAGGAACAACATCTTCAATGCCCTGGAATATTTCTGCGATTCAAACCGGTAGATATATACTCCGCTGGCTACTGTTCGTCCATAATTATTCCTTCCATCCCAAATCATCTGGTATCGGCCCGGTTTTACTTCGCCTAATTCAAATACTCTGATTCTCTGTCCAAGTATATTGTAGATTACTATATTTGCTTTCGTTTGCGCCGGTACTCCGTACTGGATTGTTGTGGTCGGGTTAAACGGATTAGGATAATTCTGACTGATATAATATTCCTTCGGTATTACCGGTACGCCGTTATTATATATTTCCGTTACTATTCCCTGGCCTTTTGGATCTGATATAATTACGCTGGATATCTCTACTCCCTTATCAAGTCCGCCGAATGTACCAAGTACATATGTTCCCTTCGGCAACGATTCTCCTTTCATGCTGTATATCAGATATACCCGGCTTGTATCTCCGCTGTTTGCTGAAGCAACTTCAAATGATGATAAGTTACTGCCCTGCGTAAACTGCAAGTCCTTAAGCCCTGTTCCCTTTAATATAAATTCAATACCACCAACTTCCGCACTGCTTGTAAGCGATAATTTATTACTGCTTAAATCAAGCGATGCATTGCCGGATGTTGTTTTTGCAAGCTGTTTTGATATTGTACCGTGAAGAATAAGATTAACATCCCCGATTACATCCAGTATATTTATCACACTATCCTGATTAACATCCCCGGCGGCTAAGATAAACGGCTGAGGGTCCTGTCCAAGCATATATGCTACTATTGAAAGAACATCCATTATGTTTACAGTTAAATCTCCGTTTGCATCTCCAAGTGATGCCGTATATGGGGTGGTGCTTACTATGCGGGATGAATCAGATTGTGAAAAGTCTGTATTAACTGTTTTATAGTAATAATAATATTTGATATTCGGCGTAACATTATAGTCTGTATAAACCGTATCTGTTACGAGCTTTGAATTAATAGTGACAGGAGCAGTAAACGTAGTATCTGTAATCTTTTGGAACCGGTAAATATTATAGCCAAGTAAATCCACTACCTGCTTGGGATTAGTCCATTCAAGGTTTACTTTGCCAAGCCCTGCTGTTGCTGTAAAATCTACAGAGGAAGAACTGGCTGCGCTTATTAAAAAGCTAAAGCGCATATCTTCTACCGGAATATCAAAGCCTTCAGGGTCTTTTGCTGAAGAAACACGAACCGTATTTATACCGTCACCTGTATAAAGTTTTACATTCTTGTATGCAGTCCAAACCTTTGCACTGTCGCTCCAATGCCCGGAGTCTGCTACAGCCTGCTGGGTATATGGTGACCGTACTCCAAAAGTTAATTGAGGCTTATATGTTGTATCCATGGAACGGTTAAAGTAAACATCAAATTTATGTGTGCCAACTCCAACCGGATTCATCAGGCTTGCCTGATCCTGCGGATCTACGCCATCCACTAATACTTTCCAGACAACACCATGGGCAGAATCGGATGGTGCTGTAAGGTAATTTCCGAAATTATACATTGAGCGGCTTACATCATCCCAAAAATCATAGACACTATTTCGCATTGTAGTCTGATTTGATGTTCCCCAATACGTACTGTCCAGCATTATTATATCATTTCCCTTAGGGGCTTCTATCATATTACTGCATTGAATTATATTGTTATGCTTTTGTAAATAGGAGATACCTGATGGATCCGTAAAGAATGCACCGAAGAAAACATTATTTGTTCCGCCAGCTCCGCCGATTGTACTAACAAAATTATTGTATTGCATTATTGACGGAATATCTGCGCCTGTATAAGTTGAAAAACAATTTATAATGTTATTCTTTTCAAAATCAAGTCCGCTTACAAGGTAAAATAGCGAGTGGGAATTCATAAATACTGAACCAAGCACGCTGCTGCAGTTAAGTACGCTATAGTATGAGTTACAATTAGTCACCGTACAGTTCCGAAGTGTTCCTGTAATTGTGCCGCTTTGGTCCGAATTAGGATTTGAAATTTGATTTAATGTACAATTTGTAAATGCGCCGTCCACATGAATAAATTTTTCAATATCGCAATATTGAAATTTATTTCCGCTGATAGTTACATTTCCATTGCCAAATAATTGTATAAGGCTGTCCTTTGTTCCCACTGCGCTCTTTATGCCGGCAACAGACTGTGTCAAATATACAGTAGTACCAGGCTGAATTATTAGCCCTCCGTTGGAACTAAATTTTAATGACTGGCTTACGAACCACTGCCGGTCCGGTGTTAATATTATGGTAGAATCAATAATTCCGCCCGGAAGATATTTAGCGTGGTTTGCAGTAATTTGTATCTGCTGGCGTATTGTATCAGTGCTTCCTGCATACCAGAGCAATGCTTCAAAATTTATATTTCTGTCGTGCGCAGCATTAGGACTTATCTGAATTACGAACGGGTTACTTTCATTTGTTCGCAGAGCAAAAGCGCTTATACTTCCGACAAAAGAGATAGGATTTAAAATATGCGCTATAGAAGTATCTTCAAACTCTCCGAGCCTTAATCCGGCAAATACACTGTCAGACTGCCCCCATGTATTTTTAATTGTTAACGATAGCTGAATAGTTTCGCCGGCATCAACAAGCCCGTTGGCATTATCTCCCGACAAAGTATCCGTTATTGAACTGGATATGAAACTTAATGCTGTCTTGGGCTTAACATTTAAAGCAGAATTAATTTGTATATACTGGCCTGATGTATTTATAAGGTTTCCCCACATTAATTCCTGCGAATCCTGCGGACGCAGAGTCTTGTATAAAGAAACAGCGCCCGAAACAAGAGGCGCGGCCATAGATGTTCCGCTGTAAACCCTATAATTACCGTCCGGAATTGTGCTTATAATACCTGTGCCGGGAGCATTTAGCTCATAATTATACATTTCCGCATAACCGCTGTAAACCGGATTGCCATCATAATTTGAAAAACCCTGGCCGCAAGACCCGTCTGCCTGTACACCCAGTACAAAAGAAAGGGCTGCGGGAAAGAAAGGATTGCCCGGCTGATACATACAATCAGGCTTTGGCCCGATAAAAATATTATCATTCCCTGCAGCAGCAACTAAGACACAATTTGAATAAGCATTCTCTAAAGCTGCTTCCATAGTCATAGACTCTGCATAACTTCCCCAGCTCATGTTTATTACTGTTGCTCCATGACTGGCTGCATAAATAATTCCTTTGGTTATTGTTGCAAGATCACCTGTACCGTCGCTTTGGAAAACTTTTATAGGCATTATCTTAGCATGCCAGTTTACTCCAGCTATGCCTATCCCATTATTTCCAACTGCCGCTGCTATTCCCGCTACGTGTGTACCATGACTGTTATCATCCATAGGATCGTTATCGTTATTTATATAATCCCAACCTCTTATATCATTTATTACTCCGTTAGCATCCGCCATAGTATTGGGGTTCGGGTTTACCCAAATATTGTCTGCCAAATCGGGGTGTTTCCAGTCAACACCTGTATCAAGTATTGCTATTATCTGGGTTGTATCGCCTGTTGTGCTGGCCCATACTGCATCAATTTGGGTTGCTGCTATGCCCCATTGCTGGCTGTAGAAAGGGTCACCCGGCGTTAATGACTGAATTGTTGCAGGCTTTTGATTTTGTGGTTTATTTCCTGCAATCCATTGTTCCGCTTCCTTTTCATTCATTACCGGTGAGGCCGGCATATCATCTACTATGGAATAAATATAATCCGGTTCGGCATATACTACATTAGTGTTATTTTTTAATTCATTTATCAAATCAACAGTTTTGGTGTTGTCTGTTAATGTAAGCTCATAAATATTATGCAGGCTCGGGCACTCTAATTTTTTAGCGTTATATGATTTAATAGTTTTAGCCCGGGTTAGTATTTTTGCCTGTGGGAATAATTTATTTGTAGAAGTTACCTGGTACTTTTGAAGGATTGCATCGACAGACGCAATGCCCATTGTAGCAACACCGGCAGAAGCTTTTCCCAAAACTGTACTAACGTTATCCTTCAAACGTACTAGTACAATGCCCGGCACAAATTTAAACTGTGCCATGCGGGGATCCTGCTTAATTACATTTTCCTGACCGCTGTTTGTCTGCCCTAATATGGTTTGAGGAAGGATAAAAAGGCAAATTATAATTAAATTATGTAGCAAAGTTTTCATAACTAACTCCATTTTATTATCATCGCACAATTTTTACCGATTCAAATAACTATCACTTGGCAATTATGCCAGGCTAATAGATACAAGATAATATTCTGCTTGTTGGAGTTTGTATGTATCTGTAGGTATTTATCCAACAAAGCATACTGTTTTAACACGTTCTTTTCTTTAGAAGGCAAATATTTTGCCGCAATTCAAAATCAAGATCTGGAAGTAAAATAGAAAATATAATGACGAAAAGTAACCACCAATAGTTTTCATGCTTTCACCCAGAATAAAGTTTAAGATTAAAAACATTATATCGGATAACCAGCAACGTAAAAACCTATTAGGAATTCCCCCCATGTAAAGTTCGGAATAAGCTTAAGTAAATATAGCAAACGTGATAAGTTAATAGCAAGAAAATTAAATACTCTTATTAGTAACAAATTGGTTCATAAATAAGGTAACCGAAGAAAGTTAAAAAGATACAATCAGTATAAAATAAAACTACCCCGTTAATTTAGATTATTTAATAAGAATCTTGATTCAGTTTTATTTCTTATTTAACTTACTGTAGCAACTCTATAGCACATCTTAGAAAAATTGATAAGCTCAAAAACAAAAAAAAGGAGAATGAAAAGTATGGACATGGTATTGAGTTTTTGGTGGGTAATCGTAATCATTCTAATCCTAATAGCCAATAAATTGGTGTTAAGACTATTTGGAGTAGTTATGGTACCTGAAGATTCTCTTGGCGTAGTAAACAAAAAATGGGTTCTATTAGGCAAAAATAAGACACTGCCTGACGGAGCAATCATCGCCTTAAAGGGCGAAGCAGGGCTTCAGGCAGACACACTGGCACCGGGTATTCACTTTTGGTTATGGCCCTGGCAATATGAAGTCAGGCTTGAGAAATTTATTACTGTTGAAAGGAACCAGATAGCCACTGTTGAGGCACGTGATGGTAAGCCACTTTCAGGGGGCAGGGTACTGGCAAGAACAGTTGACTGCACATCTTTCCAGGATGCGCGTGCTTTTATCGAGAACGGCGGTGAACGCGGTCCACAAATATCTATTATTCCTCCGGGCACCTATCGAATCAACACGGCATTGTTTACAGTGTACACAGAGGATGTTGTTGAAATTCCGGACAATATGGTAGGTGTTGTAACTACAAAAGATGGAAAACCTTTGCCAACGGGTGAAATTGCCGGTAAGGAAATTCCCGGACACAATATGTATCAGGATCCCGAAACTTTCATAACCAACGGCGGCTACAAAGGTTTGCAGGAACAGGTTATTCTTGCCGGACGTTATTTCCTGAATCCAAAATTTGCTACTGTTGAGCAGAAACCAATGACAGACGTCCCGATTGCTAATGTGGGTGTTGTTATCGCCTACGTTGGAGATGAAGGTAAGGATGTAACCGGTGATACCTTTAAGCATGGCAATCTCGTTTCAAAAACCCAAAAAGGTGTTTGGATTGAACCATTGGATCCGGGGAAATATCCAATAAATCCATATACGCATAAAGTTGAAATCGTACCAACAGCAAACGTTGTCCTTAACTGGGCTACAAATAAAACCGAAGCGCACAAACTGGACGAGAAACTATCCACAATCACAGTCCGTTCATTTGACGGCTTTACATTCAACTTAGATGTCAGTCAAATAATTCACATACCGCGTAACGACGCACCGAAAGTAATCGCACGATTCGGAAATATGCCGAACTTAGTTACACAGGTTCTTGAACCAACCATCGGGAATTATTTCCGTAATGCAGCCCAGCGGTCTGATGTTATTGACTTTTTGAAAAAACGCAGTGAACGGCAATCCGAAGCAAAGGCTTCAATAAGTGAAGCGCTGGTTGATTACAACGTCAACGCAGTTGACACTCTGATAGGAGATATCACGCCTCCTAACGAATTGATGAAAACCCTGACTGACCGGAAAATAGCCGAGCAGGAAAAGATTACATACGATACACAACGATTAGCCGAAGAAACAAGAAAAGAACTTCAGCAAGCCAAAGCAATGGCAGATACACAGGCTAACGTAGTTAGTATTGAACGGACAGTTCAGATTAATGAATTCGCAGCACAGGCGGCAATCAAGAAAGCTGAAGGAGAAGCCAAATCAAAAACAATTAATGCTGAAGCGGACGCTACAGTACTCAAGATAGTAGGCGCCGCCGAAGGCGATAAAATTAAAGCGGTTGGTACGGCTGAAGCAGATGTAATTACTCTGAAAATTAAATCTATGCAATCCAGCAATTACGCCGCTATAGAAGTATCAAAAAATCTTGCAGGAAGTTCAAATAAATGGGTACCTGATATAATTGCCGGCGGCAGTTCAGACAGCGGTGGTTCAATTATGAACGTTCTCCTCGGTATGATGGTTCACGATAAGGTAATAAAAGATTCTGTAAAATCAGACGTGGAAAAGTCTGATGAGTCTTAATACATTAAGAATTAGTAATATTATATTTTAAAATAAAAAGTGCGGAAATAATTTATTTCCGCACTTTTAGTGGGCTCAAAGAACTTTCTCATTGAGATCGCTGTATGAGAACATCCGACCTGCTAATTATGAGTAATACTGCAACATAGCCGATCTCAAGCCTTTAGTATTTTAAATTAACTTTTCGACTATTGTTGCGGCACTGTTGAAAGAATCCATCTTTATTTTTTATCTCTCTAAATTTTAATATTATAAATTCTGCCAAAATGCTGTATCCAATGCCAGATCCTTTATGCCATTAATGGCAAATTGAATTCCTATACAAATTAAAAGGAAGCCCATGATTCGTGACAGGCTGTCAACTCCGTTTACGCCGAGTAATCTGCGCATAAAGCCCGCACCGCGTAGAACCAGCCAGGAGACCAATGCGGTAATTACTATGGCAATAACAACGCCTGCAAAAGCAAATACTTTAGCATAACCATGCCGTCCGTCTATAGATGAAGATATTGTAATAACCGTTGCAATAGCGCCCGGCCCGCTAAGGCTTGGCATTGCTAACGGACTAAAAGATATGTCGCTCTTCTGAAGTGCTTCCTGTTTCCCCTCTTGCGTCATATGTTCGGCACTGGGAAACAGCATACGAAATCCGAGGAAACCAATTACCATTCCGCCGGCAATACGAATGCCCGGTATAGATATGCCGAAGATAACCATTATAAAATGACCGGCCAAAAGAAAAATAACTAATATACCCGTCATATATATGCATGCCATGGTAATTTGATGATTACGGTCTTCATTGGTTAAATGAGAACTAATGCCAAGAAGAAGAACTGCCGTACTTACCGGATTTATAATTGGTAGAAGTGTTATAAGTGTAACGAAGATCCATGAAAAGAAACCTGCAATATCTTTCATTAAAAGTTTTTCCAAATATTATAGTTTAAAAATAAAACATTTTACCGGCATTCGTAAATGGAAATACTTAGTGTCTTGTCAACCTTAAAATGGCAGAAACCAATTGTGAAATTTGAGTATTAGTTGAATAATTCCGGTTTCACCTTTGACGTTTCACGTTTGACGTGACATTAGTTAAACTTTCTTTTAAAAGATATTTATAACAAACTGGCTATTGCAACAGCGCCTGAGATAATTATTAAAATACCGGCAATCCTGTTGACCCATTGCAGCCCGTCCATATTTAGCTTCTTTCTAAATAGTGTAACGCCCGCGCTAAGAAACACGAACCATGAACATGAACCGATAAAGACTCCGGTAACAAGGACTGAACCGGAAAATATCTTCACTTCATTTTCCAGTCCAAGAGATGCAAATACAGCAATAAACACAAATATTGTTAAAGGATTTGTAAGTGTTAAAAACACTGTATAAAGATATGAACCCAGTATGCCGCTGGTGTGGGCATTGGTCTTAGGATCAGCCGGCTTGGCACGAAAGGTTCTTAAACCAAGGAATAAAAGAAGCGTACCACCAATCAACCGTATCCATACTCGCTCGGTTGTAATCACGCTTGAAATAGCCGTAAACCCAAAAGCAGCTACACAACTGTATAACAAGTCTGCAGTTGCAGCTCCTAGACCTATGATCAGCCCGCGTAATTGTCCTTCAGTAAGTGTCTTGCGGATGCACATTATTCCTATAGGCCCGACGGGAACTGCCATTACAAACCCGATAATAATTCCTTTAAGAAAAAGAGTTAGTTCCATATAATAAACTTTGAATCAGTAAATTCATGCAAATGGTAATGCAACCAGTTTCCTACTTTACTTTATACTTGAACTGTGTAGTTTTGTAGCCAGAACCAATATTAAGATTTATAGTAAACAGGTAATCTCCTTTTTCTACCAAAGATACACCGCCGCCGAAGTGGTTCATCATTGGCTGAAGGTTCACCGAAGCTACTACCTTCGTTGGGGAAACAATTTCTACCTTTGCGCTGGTGTCGGCAAATTCTTTTCCATTTGCAATATTTGTTACATCAAATATAAAGTAATGTGTGCCTGTCATTGCCGCTTTCTTAGTTGCTTTATCCATCTTCACATTTTTATCTTTCATTTTTCCCATAGCTTTACCCGTATTTGTCTTCATCATTTCCTTATATTTCCTCTGGCTTACGATCCACACTTTTGTGTTAAGGCTGTCAACGGTTGATTCAAAAACAGGCTTACCCATTATGTTAGAAATATCGTTTTCCTTTACAGGTGTCATTTGCTCCATCATATTACTCGGTTGTCCAAACATTGGTAGTATCATAATTATAGTCAAAAGAGTTAAGAGAAGTACATATTTTGTTTTCATAATCATTCCTTTATAATTCACTTTCAGTTATTTATGTTTTATATTTCATGGAACTGATGTATTTTAATCATTACTCGAAAATAAATGAGACTTAATCATGCTTTCAATCCATATGGATCAACTTAGTGCACTATCGTCCTGCTTAGCCGAATAAGTTTCCAAACCCATCTGCTCAATTTGTGCCTGTTGGATTTCTGCTAAATCGACATGACTTTCTTTCATTCTGAGTATTTTCGTCAGCAAATCGACACTGTCTTTATCAGAAATCTCATTAGCTAGGTTAATAGCAGCATTATAAGACAGTAATCCTATCATTTCTGCGTCCTGGTCATTGGTAATTATCTCCAGAATTGTTTTACCAATCTTCATTGCATTCAGTTTAGGTATACTAGGGACGCCCTCAAGAGAGAGGATACGTTCAATAAGCTATTCG
>JARLHB010000063.1 GCA_031292465.1 Ignavibacteriaceae bacterium | reverse complement strand
ACGTTGTCTTTTATATTGGATTGAAGGGAAAAAAATGACTCCACCTTTAATCGAAATTTATGAAGATAATAATCATTTGTTTATAAGTGGAGGACATCATAGGCTTGCAATTTGCAGAGCTAAAGTAGAAAAGCAAGTTCCTTTTTTAACAAAGCCTAAATACAAAGATAGAATGAGTGAAATATTAAAATCGGCTAATTGGAAATAATATTATTTTCATATTTATAATTCAAAGGCGCATAATTCAAACCGACCGCTTTGCTAAGAAATAATTAAGTTGGCAGCTTAATACAACATTGTTATTGCGTAATAATGAGCACTTATTACAAGGTGTGTCTGCGGTACAATTTATTTATTGCTCTCTCTTCTCATGATTATTTCTGATAAACTTCTTTAATATCATCCAACTTAATTCTCGAAAAAGAACTATCGATCTCTTGAATTTTGACATAATATGCATCATGAATGTAAGAAAGACTTAAAATAGTCCCGGAAATAATATCTCCATTACTCTTAACTATTACATCAATTTTATTTCCTTCTGTTTTTTCTTCTCTTTCTTTTAATATTCTTTTAATATTGCTATCTCTTTTTGTTACTTCTTCTTTTTTAATTCTTTCATTATCATTTATTGTCCTGATAAGATTATCTTGCGAAAGTCTGTCAACAATTCTATTACAAAAAGAACTATAAACAGTATTAAAATTAGCATAAGCATTTCCCCCTGTGAAAGAATTAGCAGTCCAAGCCATCTTACCATTACTGACATCATATAACTTCAATTCAAATTCAGCATAGGGTTTGTTGAAAGTTTGTCCCCCAATATACTGAGTAGAAGTAGTAATTGAATTTCCTGTGATTTTGGTTTGAGAAGTGGAACCAGTGATAGGGATACTGATTTCCTGAACTCCTTGTTCACCAAAATTTATTATTAAACACCCATCAATTTTATTATCCAGCATTAAATCTTTTTTTTGATTATCTGTAAATTCTCTCGTGGGGGGAAAAATTGAATAACTTGGAATCGCTTTTATTCCATTAGTTGCCATAACTTCTACTATTCTATTTTCCAAGCTTAATCGGTCACTTAATTTGTTAGTGTTGGCAACAGTAAGGATATTTTTGAATTGAACTGCTCTATAATCTGGATCAGTAAATGAGGTAATTGAAGTCGAGGCACAACCTGTAAATAGAAAAAACATCCCCAATAAGAAACTCGATAACAATATGTTCTTCATATTATCCAATAAGTATTTATTTTGATTATTAAATTGCACTAATAAATATTAAGAATCAATAAGGCTTCTATCGTCATATGATTATTGCACCTCTACTCAAAAGGATCTTACAACAAATCCACCGAATCCCTCAAATTATTCTCCTTTAAGTGCGCATATATTTCAGTGGTCTTAATATCAGCATGACCGAGTAGTTTGCTTACCTCATATATTGACACACCCTTCTGGACCAACCAGGATGCAAATGTATGTCGGAGAGTATGGAAGTGGTACTTCTCGTTTAGTTTGGCTCGTATAACTGCTGCCTTAAGGTTCCTGGAAAGAAATTCTTTTGTATACTGGTATCTGATTTTGTAAAGGAAAATATATTCTCCTGACTCCCCTTTCATTTTCAATAAATCTTCTTTAAGACTTCTATGTAAAGGAATGTCCCTTGATACTTTACTTTTTGTAGTAAACTCTTCATGGTTCTGAATAGTTATTAATTCCTTCTCGAAATTTATAGAATTCCATTTGAGAAATCTTATCTCACCCATCCTTGCACCAGTATAAGCACCAAATCTGTATATTAATTGAAGCTTTATATCATCCTCAAAGGATAATAGTTTCTCAAATTCCTCTTTTGTAAAAAATAGAGGTGGATTTTTAGGTGGTTTTAATTTCTTTACGGTTTTGAAAATATTCTTATTAAGCATTTTAAAATCAATAGCTCTTTCAAAGGCTGCTTGTAGCGTTATAAGGTATCCATTTATAACTCTCTCTTTAACTGCTTTACTTTTCAATGCTATGAATCTCTCCACATCTATACATGAAATTTTGGATAATTCAATTTGGGGATCAATGACTTTCTCAAATTGGTCAAATGCTATCTTGACAAATATTTTATATGAATTTGAAAATCTAGCAGAAGCATACTCTTTATAAAAGTCTTTGTATTTTGAGTATGAAATGGGTTGTATTGTATCTCCATTATCCTTCGGTTTGTTGAAAAATTCAATTATAAACTTCTTTGCCTCCGCTTTTGTACAGCATTTTGTTGAGACACTTAAGGATTTTCCCTGTTCATCTTTGTAAAAAAGATGGTAAATTTTGTTTCTTTTGAGCAAATACATGATGTTTTCCTTTTATTGTTAATGAAAAACACCGTACAAATTTTGTAATGTCTTTTGTAATGTCTCAGGGAAATTTTCTGTCTACTCTCGGTAATAATAAAAACTTATTAACCAGTATTTTTTCTACTTGCATGCAGAAACTTAACCAGAGAAATAATTACAATTTCCAGTTACATTATTAAATTCTTTGAAATTTGAAGATTTTGAAGGGATTAGGATAGTTCGGCTAGTAGCGCGTACGGGATTCGAACCCGT
>JARLHB010000577.1 GCA_031292465.1 Ignavibacteriaceae bacterium | reverse complement strand
TTTGATTAAGAGAAATGAAATTCCAATTGAAATTGTATCTTTCAAATTTAACAAATCAGGAACTGTTGAGAGAGACTATATTGCAGAATTCTTCTCAGAATATTATTTGTTAAAATTCTTTGAAAAACTATCTGAAATAGTTCTTAATGAAAAAGTAATCATTACACTTAATGCAGAAGAATAAGCATATCAGAAGTTATAATTTATACAGGCAGGTATCTCCAATCAGCTTAAACGGCTCTATACCAAGGTTTTCAATATCTTTCTCTTTAGTCTGCTTGGAGCGCTCAATTACTATCATTCCGTCTTCGGTAAGAAATTTATTTAGAAGCAGATTTTTCACAACTGCGTAAATATCATCTTTAAAGAACGGGGGATCTGCAAGTATAAGCTCGTACTGATGTTTGGGGGGCATGGAAGAAATTCTTATGGCTTCCATTTTGTGTATTGTACACTGCCCGCCTGCATTCAGAGATTTAATATTTTCTTCAAGATTTTTATAAATAACAAAATTCTTCTCAACAAATTCTATTTTAGCTGCGCCGCGGCTAAGGCACTCAAGCCCCAGAGAACCGGAACCGGCGTAAATATCAAGCACGTTAATGCCGTCAAAATCAATAGTGTTATTCAGAAGATTAAACAGAGTTTCGCGTACCCTGTCTGTTGTGGGGCGTATAAGGTCTGATTTAGGAACATTTATAAGCCTTCCCTTTAACTTGCCGGAAATAATGCGCATCCTCATAAGCTTATGCCAGTCTATATGCTATGCCCGCAGCAGGGGAGAAGGAGTTATTCTTTTCCAGATAAAATTTATTTGTGTAAAGCTCCGAATCCGGTTTTATCTTTTCAAAAGGATTAAAATAAGTAAGGTCAATGCCCAAAGTATTGCTTAGCGTTTGTATCATTGCCTCGGAAATATCTTCGCCGGAAATAAAAGCATTGTCTATTGCACTTCTGTTAATTTTGGGATAATATTCAACAGGCGTACCTTCTTCATCGTTGTATGATTCATGCAGCGTAGTCTCATTCAGCAGCAGGACGGGTATTTCGCCTGCATCATTCAAAGGAAGCACTTTAAAATAAACGGGCCTCCCTTCAAGAGAATATATTAAAGAAAGGAATTTATTAGCAATAAATATACTTAATGTTAAGCCTCTTGAGGCAGAAGGATAGCTTGCCGCAAGCGCCCTTTCTGATGCTGTATGGATATTATCAACAAATTTCAGTTTCAGATTATTAGCCATGCAGAAATTATGAATCATCTGAAGATATTTACGCTGTATGGCAATAACTATTATTGTATTCTGGCCGATTAAGTTATTCTTCTCAACTTCGATATATTGGATAACAAGGTCCTTTGTTGAAACAAAAGGATACAAAACCGAAAATTCCCATTTGAATTCTTCTATAAGGTCCTGATGAAGCAGTGTGTTATCATACGGTATCTGCATTATATGGAACAGTTCAAAAGGCAGTGCAAATGATGCGAACTGGCTTTTAAGAGGCTTTTTAATTAGGATTTCGTTAAAGGCACTCTGTAGCAGGGAGTCGATTTTTGTTTCCTTATCGGTTTCCATATTTACCGGTTCATTAAAATAAGCCTCATCAACTTTATCAAGTATGAACTGCTTTTCCTTATAAATTATTTCTACAAGCTGAAGCTTTGAGCCGGAAATTGTAAAGCCTAAATGATTTTCGAAACCTGCCATTTTTACCTTAGAAAGAAATTACACAATTAAAATTTCCTATTTCCGGGAGAGGACAAAGGAGCGGATATTTCTAACAGTGTAATTGTTATACATAAATAATATCTTATTACTTAATATAAGCGTACTTTTTGATTTTATCCAATTTTTTAATGCCAATATTTTTTACTTTAAGCAGGCCATTAATATTTTTAAACCCGCCGAGTTTTACCCTTTGCTCAATAATGTTTTCAGCGGTTTTCTTTCCAATCCCGGGAATAGTTATAAGGACATCTACGCCTGCTTTGTTTAAGTCAATGCTGTTTTCAGCCGCAATAACCTTTGCCGGAAATTTGTCTCTCTTGTTAAGTTCTAAAATATTTTCTTTATCGGGTGAACCGGCAGTATCCATCCGGCTGCCTGAATTTAGGAATGTGCTGTCTTCTTTAGAGTAGTCAAAATTTTTATATGATTTAAGCCCGTCATTCCGGAAGAATGTTTTGTATGTGAATCCGACAATAAAAATTATCAGGAGAAGCAGGGTAACTTTTATTTCAGTTTGAGTAAATCCAATCTTCTCCGAAATCTTTTTGAGCATAATATTAAGCTCTTTTAGATGTTAAAAAATTCAGGTATAATAGGCCGGATAATAAGCATAAATACGATATTCTAATCGGCCATCATCGCCAATATCGTCCCTAAAGGGACTTATTTGTTCAGGAGATGTACGGTTTTCTACAAACCTGCCTATCGGCAGACAGGTATTTTATCCCTACGGGATAAGGAAAAGATACAATAATTAAATAAACTATAAGTCCCGCCAGGGACGGGACTTTATAATTTTTTATAATGAAAATCTTTTGAAAAAATTATTCTCATCAGAATTAGCGGACTTTTTAAAGCCCGGCAACTCTGCAAGCTGTTTTAAAAGATCTTTTTCTTTAGAATTTACTTTTCTCGGTATTTCAATATTAACCCGTACAAGCTGATCGCCGTGCCCGGACTGATTGAGATGTTTTATCCCTTTATCCCGCAGTTTTAACAATTTGCCGGGCTGTGTTCCCGCATCAATTTTTATTACGGCTTTGCCGTTTAACGTAGGAACTTCAACTTCAGCGCCGATTACAGCGGTTGGAAAGCTTATGAACAGGTCGTAAACAATATCGTCGCCTTCTCTTGTAAAATACTGGTGCTGTATTTCCTGGAATACGGCAATTATGTCTCCAGCCGGGCCGCCGCGTTTACCGGAGTTGCCTTCGCCTCTCAAAGTCATATAGCTGCCTTCATGCACGCCTGCAGGAACGTTAATGCTAAGCATAACCTCTTCATGCACTCTGCCGTCACCCATACATTTTTTGCAAGGCTTTTCTACAACTGTACCTTCGCCGTTACAGTTGCTGCATGCGCTTATATTAACAAACTGTCCGAATACCGAACGTGAGACGGTTTTTACTTCGCCGCTGCCGTGGCAAACGGGGCATGTCTTTGTTGCTGTTCCGGATTCAGCGCCTGTTCCATTGCACTGACTGCATTTTACCTGTTTCTTTATCTTAATTTTTTTTGTTACACCGGCGGCTATTTCTTCAAGGGTAAGTTTAAGTGTAACTCTCAGGTCAGAACCCGGTACACCCGAAGTACGCCTTCCGCCTCTTGTACGCTGATTTCCGCCGAAAAAATCATCAAATATAGAAGAACCGCCGCCGAATATATCGGAGAAATGGGAGAAAATATCGTTTATATCCGAGAAGCCCTGCTGGCTGTATCCGCCGTTGCGCATGCCATCATGCCCGAACTGGTCATACCTGGCTCTTTTATTGTCATCATTTAATACTTCATATGCTTCGGCAGCTTCTTTGAATTTATCCTCGGCATCTTTATCATCAGGATTTCTGTCGGGATGATACTGCATCGCTAATTTTCTATACGCTTTTTTTAAATCATCTTTAGTAGCACTTTTGCTTACGCCAAGTACTTCGTAATAATCCCTTTTCTCCATATCCTATTTATCCTCACGGTTTGATGAGTTGTTCTGTGCCGTTTCAGATGTCTCATCCGAATTATCTGCACTTACAATTACCTTTGTATGGCGTATAACCTTGTCCTTATATATATACCCTTTTTCAACTTCATCAAGAACCGTATGCGGAGCAACTCTATCGTCATTTCTCTGCATTATAGCTTCATGAAACTGAACGTCAAAAGGTTTACCTACGGATTCAATCTTTTTTACACCCTGATCATCCAATACCTTTATAAGTTTATCGTAAACAAGTTTTATTCCCTGTTTGATAGAATCAACATCTTTAGCGTCATCTATATACTGAAGTGATCTTTCAAAATCATCTACAGCCGGCAGAAGCTTAACAATAAAGGATTCTGCAGCATATTTAATCAGGTTTAACTGGTCGTTTTCTGTTCTGCGTTTGTAATTTTCAAATTCGGCAGTTCTTCTTAAATATTTATCTTTAAAATCAGCAGATTCTTTTTCAAGCTGTTCAATTTTTGCTTTTGCCTGATTTAACTCTTCGACTAATTTACTATCTACTTTAGGTTCAGAGGCTTCTGCCTCTCCGCCTTTTTCAATTTTTATTTCATTTGAAAGATCATTGTGATTATTATGATCATTTTTGTCTTTCTTCATTAACTGAACTCCTTCTATTTTGGGTTTGTATTTGTCAACACTTCAGATAACATCTTAGCCATATAATCTACAATAGCTACTATTTTTGAATATTCCATTCTTTTCGGCCCGATAATTCCAAGTGTGCCGGAAATATCGCCGAGTTTATAATCTTTACTTACAAAACTGTATTCCTGAAGTTCTTCAATCTGATTTTCACTGCCAATGGAAATGAATACCTGATCCGGAATTGCATCGCCTGATTTTTCCATTATATGAATAATAATATCTTTGTCCTCAATTAATTCAATTACGCCTTGAAATTTTTGAGGATCTTCAAACTCAGGTTGTTTAATAACGTTTTTTGCACCCGTAATTACAAGCTTTTCTGTCTGTTTAACATCAGTAAAAATTTTATCAACCGAATCTACAAATACCCTTATGATTGGTTTTTGTTCTTCTTCTACGTCTTTAAATCTTTCTGCAAAAGTTGATTTTATTTCGCTGAATGCCAGGCCTGCAAGTTTTTCATTTAAAAGATTCTGTGCAGATTCAATAAGGTCAGGTTTAATATCCGATGAAAGTTCAAGCGTGATGGTTTTTACCAAACCTGATTTTATGCTTATAATTACAAGAATTCTTGTTGACGACAATGAAACAATTTGCAGCTTTTGCAGTATGCCTGTTTCAAGCTTAGGGTATGAAACGCACGCAAGCTGATGTGTGATACTGCTTAAAAGCACGGATGTAATCCTTATCAATTCATCAGTATCAACTGCATTAATATCCAGGTTCTGATTTATTATCCCTTTTTCCTTAAGATGCAGCTCCGGAACATCCATAAGCGAATCAACATAGAACCTGTAGCCTTTATCGGTCGGAATTCTGCCCGCGGAAGTATGCGGGTGGTCAATAAAGCCGGATTCTTCCAGATCGGCCATGATATTCCTTACCGTAGCAGGGGATAAGCCTATATCAAATCTCTTCGTAATATTCCGCGAACCAACTGGCGATGCAGTTAATATAAACTGCTGAATAACATGGCGAAGAATATTTTTTTCGCGTTCATTTAGCTCTTCATTAAGCATAGTACAAAAAACATAATTTTTATCATGCAAATATACTATATTTTAAAGAATTTTTGAGTGTATTTCAATGTCAATTTGTTGTGCGGCATGGTAGGGAAGATTCAAAAATTTATTCTAGAGTAACCAGCCGCTTGCCGTTATATAGTAAAGGGTTTGTGAACGGTTTGACCGCTAATATGGTATAAATACCGGTAATTTGTAAGCAATAACAATGAAACAAAGTAATAATTCAACAAAAGAGTAGATTATTTATAAACATTCCCTCTGAAATCTATATTTAC
>JARLHB010000576.1 GCA_031292465.1 Ignavibacteriaceae bacterium | reverse complement strand
GTAAATATATAAGGCGTGGCGCTAATCTCGAGTACCATGCTGTTTGCACCCGAACAATGTATTGTACCATTTGGTATTAAGAAATGGTCATGTTTTTTTGCAGAGAATTTGTTTACATATATATCGGTATTAAAAATGGTATCATTATTTTGTGCATACTTCAGATCATCAATCATTTCGTTTGAACTTATTCCCTCTTTCAATCCCAGGTATACTTCTGCACCGGGTTCTGCATCCAGTATGTAATAACTTTCATCCTGCGTGTAAGACATTCCGAATTGTTCTCTTATATATTGGGTTGTGGGATGAACCTGCAAACTTAAATTGCCGCCTTTTATAGTATCAAGAAAATCAAAACGAATCGGGAATTCCTGCCCGAACCTTGATTCGACAGGTTCGCCAAGTAATTCGCTGGCTTTATAAAAGACAAGATTTATTGAAGGAATTTCAAAAGTAATTCCAGAAACATTTAACAGCAGGCTGTTCTCTTCCGGTACGCAGTCAAAGCACCAGGCATAATTTTCAACCTGTTTATCAAGGCCGCAGACTTCTTTCATCCACTGCCCACCCCACGGACCGGGATCAAAAAACGGCACTACCCTGAATGGCCTCTTTATCGTATTTTCAAGTCCCTCAAGTAATGTTTTACCTTCTATCATTTTAGGAAAGTCTTTTGTTACGGTATCAAGCCAGTAACTAGCTTTACTAAATAACGACTTCTTTAACTTATCGCAAACCCGCCAGTCAACAAAATATCCGCGTTTATATTGAAGCGCAGGAGATTCATCCTTATTGCTGATGCCGATATTACTTATCTCGTTTCTCCGCTGGCGCAACTGTATTTCCCACCTCGGCATATCTGCATATATAAGCATATCTATCTTTTCAGAAATAAGAGAAGCCCCGTATCCATAAATAATTATTACACCGTTTGTCTTGTTAATCTTATCCGCTGTTTGACTTACTTTCACTTTGTCGAAGAAATCAGAAAGCGACAAACGTGTTATATTGCCGAATATCTCATCATCCGTAACATCAGGATATGTCATTTCCAATATGTCTTTTTCGGAACGGAATAAGTCAGCGGTATTTATAAACAGCTTATACGGAATAAGTTTAAAGCCGTTAAGCAACTCTTCATGGCAGACGCCGTGATAGCATTCCACCGCTAAAATATAATTACTGCCCGCTTTTTCTTTAATGTCTTTCTCTAATTGCTGAGCTATTGAATTCCATCCATGCCACACAGTACCGTTAACGGGAATGGACGGGTATTTATCGTAATTTGATTTGTACATGCGCCGCAATTTCTAGTAATAGTTGTTGTTAATCATATGTTCATACATATGGACATAGTAAACCTAAGTAAGTTGAAAATGAGATGCAAGAAGTACTTTCAATAGTATTTCTTTATAAAAACGGATAGTATATAAGAGCCCATGGTGTTAAAAATAAATTATAAGTAATTAGAACCCGTTGTTGGTAATAAGAAAATATATGTTTGAGCCAAAGCAGTTTCAACGTTTCCAAATTTTTACTTTCTATTTCGGACAACAGGTAAATTAGATTTAAATAGAATAATAGTTTTCCCTTGTATGTTTTATTATCCGGTAGGTTTAGGCATTATTTCAGAAACCTTTTCTGCCATCAGAGTTTTACTTCAATCTGGTTTAATATTTTTTGCTGACATTTAGAAATTGTGAATATATTTTATTTTAATTAGATAAAAACATATAGCAAAACAGCTCAGAAAACGTTATTTTTGATTTATAAATGAAGCTTTTATGCCAATCTCCAAATTTATTTTTGAAGGACATACTTATCTTCGAAACAGGGTGAACGCAGTTTTATACAGCATAAAAAAGGAGGATCATTATGGATATTATAGGATTAGGCACCGTAGCTATGGATGTAATTCTTCAGGTAGATGCCCTTCCCCATGAAGATGGTTTTGCACTTATAAAAGACAAACAATATTTAGAAGGCGGCAGCGCTTCGAATGTAATTGTACAGGCAAGCCGGCTGGGCGCAAAATGCGGTTTTATATCTCAGATAGGAGACGATGAAGTAGGGAATGCAATTAAAAGCGGGCTTGATAAAGAAAATATTGAAACATCTACCCTAATAATTAAAAAAAACGGCACATCTCTTCATACAACAATTGTTGTTGGTGAAAACGGTAAAAAATTTATACTGCTTAATATGGGAGATACTTTTTTATCTTTTGATAAAAAAGACGTTGATATAAATTTTATAAAATCAGGAAAGATTTTTTACACCGACCTGCTGCCCCGCGAAGCTTCTATATTTGCATTGTCTGAAGCTAATAATGCCGGATTAAAGACAGTATTTAATTTACAGATTGGCCTGCCGTTAATGGAGCAATTTGGAGTTAAAAAGGAAGATATTCTTAATGCACTTACTAATGTTGATGTTTTTGCGCCATGCAGAGAATCATTTACCCAATTAATAGGTACGGAAGATTATCTTGAAGGTATAAAATCTTTTATGCAAAATTATAACGGAATCCTTTTGCTTACTCTTGGAAGCGAAGGCTCTGTTGCAACTGATGGAAAACAAATAGTAAAAGTTCCTGCCCGTAAAGTAGAGGCAAAAGACACAACAGGCGCAGGGGACTCATACATAGGAGCGTTCATGTTTGCATTCTTTGTTAAACAGATGGGACTGAAGCAGGCTATGGAATTCTCCACAGCAGCAGCATCTATTACTTGTAAAGGGATAGGCGCAAGAACAAGTCCAGGCTTGAAACAGGTTGAAGAAGTTCTGCAAGGTTAATGCAAAACTTTAATACTATTAACTGAAATTATACAGAAATAAGACATCTATTATGGACAAGAATAAACTTTATAGTAAAATATACGGGGCATTAATCGGGGTTGCGTTTGGAGATTCTATGGGCATGCCCGCAGAATTCTGGACACGGCAAAAGCTGGTAAATTACTTCGGTAAGATTGAAACATTCCTTCCGGCACCAAAAGAAAATGAGATTACACATGGATTGAAAGCAGGTGAAGTTACCGATGATACATACATGACACAAATTATTGCTGAAGCATTAATTCAGGAACATGGTAAGATAATACCGGAGAAACTTGTCCATAAAATTGTTTCCTGGGCAGAGGACAATAAATCCAAGATTAACAACCTGTTCGGTCCAAGTACAAAGCGGGCATTTGATTTAATTATGCAGGGCGCTCCGATTGAAAAGGCCGGAAAAAACGGAATTACAAACGGCAGTTCTATGCGCATAATTCCAATAGGAATTATTAGTAACTGGCAAAACCTTGATGAATTGGTAGAGAACGTAAGATTATCATGCCTTGCTACCCATAATACGAATCATGCTATTGCAGGTTCTTCAGCAATTGCCGCCG
>JARLHB010000575.1 GCA_031292465.1 Ignavibacteriaceae bacterium | reverse complement strand
GTAAATATTGTTCTGTTCATCAAATCTTGCCTTTAATTCAACAAGAACTGCAACCTGTTTGCCAAGCTCTGCAGCTTCTATAAGGTATTTTACAATTGGGGAATCGGAACCAACGCGGTACAGCGTTTGTTTTATAGCAAGCACATCGGGATCGCGCGACGCCTGCTTTATAAAATCTATTACCGGCGAAAATGAATGATAAGGATGATGAATAAGAATATCCTGCTGCCTGATTGAAGAAAAAATATTATCCTCATCGTCAAACACTTTTAAAGTTACCGGGTAAAAAGGTTTTGATTTTAAGTGATGCACAGGAAGGCTGTACAAAGAAATTACATCACTTAACCCAAGCGGGCCATCGAATACATGAACATCTTCTCTTTTTATCTGAAGATTTTCTATTAATGTGTCAATCATAAATTCGGGCATTTGCTTTTCAACTTCAAGGCGTACAACGCTGCCAAATCTTCTTTGGCGTATATTCTCTTCAATAACCCGCAGCAGGTCATCTGCTTCATCTTCCTGAAGTTCAATATCAGTATCGCGTGTAATCCTGAAGCGATGGGCTTCAAGCACTTCCATGCCCGGAAAAAGAAGGTGCAGATTTGCTTTAATAAGGCTGCCCAGCCAGATGAATCTTGCTGAGAATGATCCGTTAGTATTGCTTCTTTTGCCGGGGTTTATAATAGGGTCTATTTGAAGAAGGCGCTGCAATATGCTCGGCACTTTTACACGTGCAAAATGATTTTCACCGTTTGGTTTTTTTACTAATATTGCAAGGCTGAGGCTTAAATTTGATATATACGGAAACGGTCTGCCGGGATCAAATGCCAATGGCGTTAGTATAGGGTAGATTTCTTTTTTAAAGTAGTTAGTAAGAATTTCTTTTTCATTCTGCTCTAAGTCTTTATAATCAACGATAGCTATGTTTTCTTCTCTTAATGCCGGTACTACCTCATTAAGCCATAAATTATTTACTTGTTCAAGCATGGGATGAAGCATCTTTTCTATCATTTGAAGCTGTACAACAGGGGTTAACCCGTCTATTGTAGGTTCGGAAACATTTGCTGCAACCTGGTCTTTTAACCCGGAAATACGGATCATGTAAAATTCATCCAGGTTGGAATGGAAAATTGAGATAAATTTTACCTTCTCCAAAAGAGGCAGGTCGGGATTCAATGCTTCCTGTAATACTCTTCTGTTAAACTCTATCCAGCTTAAATCCCTGTTAAAGAAATTGCCTGGATCGTTGTACTTTTTTAATAATTCTTTGCCGGTCATGTCTTTTATTTAAAATTGATAATTAATAATATAAGACAAATTTTAGTCTTTTTCCGTGCAAAATGGTGTTAAGAAAATTTAAAGATTGAAAGATTGAAAGATTCAAAGATTCAAAAACTCAAAGACAGGAGATATATATTTAATTTAAACAGCAATGAAACCATCGGACATTAGAATGATGAGAAATTATAATAACAAAAAAACGCCCTCAAAACGAGGGCGTTTAAATAACCAAAATGTTTAACAGCTACGTTTTATGCTGCAAATATTTTTGAGAATTCGCGGGGTTTTCTTTCTTTCCAGGCGCCTTTATTGTATGCATATCCGGCAATAAGAGGCATGGCTATGGTAGCTTCCGCATAAACCATCTGCTCAAATGTAGTTTCTACCTTACCCCATGAACTTGCTTCTTTTAATGTTGAACTTGAAAGAGCTCCGTCCCTTACATCTGCAACTGTTATTTGTACAGCATATTTGTGCATAGGAGGATTTTCAGTTAACAGGTCAGCTGCTACAACAATATCCTGTGTAAAGTTTTTAGGAACGCCGCCGCCTATCATGAAAATACCGGTTTCTTTTGAGAATAATTTAATCTTGGTAAGTTCAAGAAAATCCTTTGCGGAATCTATAGAAACGTGTTTATCCGGGTGTTTTGTCTGGTGCATTACAAAGCCAAATCCGGCAGAACAGTCCGAGAAAGCAGGGACGAAGATAGGCACATTCTTTTTGTATGCGGTATAAATAACCGAATCATCAACTTTAGGCCCGCCGTTTTCGTCTAAATATTTACCGAATTCCCATAATAATTCGCGTGAGGAATAAGGTTTCGGTTCCAGACTTTCAAAAATTTTTGCGGTGGTTTCATCGCATACACGTAGCTCGTCCTCATCGATATATGTATCATAAATTCTGTCAATATGAAGGTCTCTAAGCAAATTATCATCGCTGAAAGGGGTGCCGATATAATGCTTAAAGCCGAGGGCTTCAAAGAAATCCTGGTCAACCATAAGAGCGCCTGTAGAAACGATAGCGTCTACCATGTTATTTTGAAGCAGATCATAAACCACGCGTTTTAAGCCTGCGCTGAAAATACTTCCGGCAAGGGTTAAAATTATACCGCATTCCTTATCCTTAAGCATTCGGTCATAAATATTTGCCGCCCTGTTAAGGTCACGGGCAGAAAAAGCCATCTTTTCCATTGCGTCAACAAGAGCTACTACATTGTGCTCTTTTATGTCTATATGTTGAATGGTCTCTTTTAAAAAGTCTTTTTTTGAAGCCATTTTTTTACTCCTTTTTTATAAATTCAAACTGCGCAAAAATAAAATATAATTATGAAACCTGAAACAAATTACAGGTTAATTCCATTAATTTGTTAATAAAATAATATTAAAATTTTCAGAATTTACATAAAACGCACTGATATTGCCTGTTAGCGATAATTTGACAATTCCGTGGTGTAAAATCGGCGAAACAGCGCCTGCCTGCTGATAGAGCCTGTTGCAGAACTATTTTGTTCATAACATTGCCCCGACTTTTAAGTCGGGGAGAATAAAAACTCAAAACACTGGGCTTTAGCCACATCTTTGCCCTTATTATGTGGCTAAAGCCAAATTTATTCTTTCAATTTTTATCCACGCCCTAAAGGACGTGGCAATTGGAAATTAAAAAATAATTATGCAACACTCTCGATAGGCAAATTCTGTTTCGACATATCAGAAGAAAATTTTAGCAAACCGCAGGATACCCTGTTTCCATGGAACGCGGTGCGATATACCGCTTTTATTCTTAAATTCACTCTGATGTTCTATGTACCATTTATAATTTCTGATTAAAGCGTCTTTATTGGAGAACTTAGGCTTATAGCCCAGAACTTTTTCCGCTTTATCTATTGATACAAACGAATCTTTTGATGCCGTTTCATAAACCCATTTGTATAACGGGGAAAGTTTTAACGCTTCAAGAAAACGAAGCGTTAAAATTATCGGCGCTTCCGGCAGGCCAACAATTTTTTTATGGAAACCTGCACAATCAAGAACAGACTGGTAATCTTCCTTCATTGTGGTATATTCCTTTGCGCCTATGTTGAATGTATCATTTACTTTTTCAGCGTCTAAAGTAGAGCAAAGGTAAATTGCATCGCAAAGGTCTTCAACATCAAGAAGCTGGTAGCGGTTGTTGCCGCTGCCTATCATAGGGAAGCCCTTGCCGTCCCTTGCCCAGTCGTAAAGCAGATCAAACACGCCAAGCCTTTCAGGCCCGATAAAGGATTTGGGACGGATTACGGATACACACATCCCTTTTGCCCTGAATCTGAAGCATTCTTCTTCTGCGGCAATTTTTGATTTTCCATATGGCCCTACTCCATCAAGCTTATCGGTTTCATACAGCGGGTGATGATCAGGTATGCCGTAAACTGCTGTTGATGATATTTGTATGAATCTTTTTATATGATTCATTTCAGCGGACTCAAGCACGTTTCTTGTGCCGTCTATATCTGTTGAAAAAATATCTTCTGGCTTGTACAGCGGCAGCGCAGCGGCTGTATGAACAACAATATCAATACCAGCCAATGATTTATTGACTAATTCTTTATTCCTTATGTCTCCTGTAATAATAGTAATCTTATCATTCATATCGGGATAATCGAACGGGACTATATCAAGCGAGTGTACTTCATGCCCGCGTGAATGAAGATACCTGACTAAGTTTATTCCTAAAAAACCTGCTCCGCCTGTTATAAGAAATTTCATTATGTGCTTTCCTGATTAAATATCTAAAAATAACTTTAAAAGTTAACTATAAGGGGACGGGCATTCAAGTTATAAAATATATCCGGTTAAAAAGCGCATAAAACAATTATTTATTTTATTTTTCTGATGTTAATTGTTTTATGTAATCCGTTGTCCAAAATTAAAATATCTTTTACATTATATAGTGCTTTATTCTAATATTGTGTATAGAAATAATAGCGGCATAGCCGCGAAATGCTTGTAGCTGAATTATGTTCTGTTAAAGTTAAAGAGCATCATAGATGCGGCATAGTTTAACGCACCATGTCACCCCTCTGGGGTTTTAAGATTCTCTGTCTTACATATGTACTACAAGCATTCCACCCCTGACGGGGCTAAAGAATTGCAATAGTGTATTATTGCACAAAAGAAAATCTTTTATTTTCAATTTCGAACAATGGGCTTATGTAGTAGTTCAATATTAATATAGAGAATTATTCCGGCAAAAAGGAGCTATTAAATGAATGTAGAAGCTTTCAAAGAAAAATTTTATTCGCTGCCAATTGTTAAAAGTTTTACGGCAGGTATTATACTGACGCTCTTGTTAAGCCTGCACGCGCTGGCAGGACAGAAATCTTTTGAAGTAAGTTCGCCAAACGGCATTATAAAGGTAAAAATTGAGACGGGAACAAAACTGCAATGGTCGGTTACGCATGACGGCCAGCAGATTATTCTGCCATCGGATATATCACTTCAACTGGAAGACGGCACTGTGCTTGGAGAGAATCCCAAAGTTACTTCATCTGATAAGGAAGAGGCTGATAATGTTATTACTGCTATAAACTATAAGAAGGCAGTAATTAAGGATAAGTACAACCAGCTTACCATTAAATGCAAAGGCGATTACGGTGTAATTTTCAGAGTGTATGATGATGCCGCCGTATACCGTTTCTTTACAAAGAAGAAAGGCGAAATTGTTATAAAGAATGAGGAAGCCAATTTCAATTTTACCGGAGATCATAAAGCATTTATTCCCTTTATGTGGGACTACAGGAACGGGAAGATATTCAATAACTCATTTGAAGCGCTTTACAGCGAGATAAACTTATCACAATTCAGAAAAGATTCTTTAGCTTTTTTGCCGGTGCTGGTTGATGTAGGCGGCAATAAGAAAGTTGTAATTACAGAAGCCGATCTTGAAGATTATCCGGGTATGTTTCTGAATCTTAATCAGACGCATAAAGGGTTTATGGGAGTATATGCGCCGTACCCTCTGGAAGCAGAGTATAACGGCCAGCTAAATTTTGTACCGACTAAAAGGGCAGACTATATTGCCAGGACTAACGGTACACGCAGCTTCCCATGGCGCGTTGTTGTTATAAGTACAAGCGATAAGGAATTATTGAATAGTGATATTATCCAGAAGCTCGCTTCCCCTTCAAGGATAAAAGATGTTTCATGGATTCAGCCGGGACAGGTTGCGTGGGACTGGTGGAATGATTGGAATATATCCCATGTGGATTTCAGGGCTGGAATTAACACGGCTCACCGGATTTTTTGGTGGCAAAACCGATTAAGCGAAATACCGGATTATTCTGAAGAAAAAGAATGCCTTGTCCACAACACCTCTGATCCTTTG
>JARLHB010000574.1 GCA_031292465.1 Ignavibacteriaceae bacterium | reverse complement strand
GTCAGGTTCAATGCTAATCCGCCTATAAACACAAGTATTAAGCTTAACAAAAGCCCTGAATGCTCAAGCATTTGCTGTAAGGACGAACTGCCGGTTGATGCAGGGTTTCCAACTTCAGCTTGCGCGGGTTGCGGCTTTGAATCGCCAAAATCAATATTCCTAAAAACATCCTGATTAGCATTAGCAACAGCTTCAGTACCGGCAGAAACTTCAACTTCTATTGTCTCTTTTGCATTGTTCGGCGGCAGGCAGGTTTTATTATTGCATGACTGGTATTCGACATTAACCGTAACTTTGTATTTACCCGGCGCTAAAGTTTTTGCTGCTTCAATAACTCCGCCAAAATATACATTCCCAGTCCATACAGATAACGGCTTATCCGAAATATCAAGCCTTATATCTTCAGCTTTTGGATAAATAATTTTCTTTAGTGTAAAGTTCTTGTTCTGTTCAATGGTAAGTTTTGTAGGGATTAAGAATCCTTCATGCGGCTTATCTGAATTTATGTGCCTGCCTTCGCTAACATTAACATTTACCGCTAATTTAAACTCACTGCCTGCATGAATTTTATCATAAGAATTATACGATTTAATTTTTACCACATCATTCTGTGCCCATATAAATGTATTAGCAGTAAAAAATATGCTTGCAATTATTAAAAACAGGTTTACAATTTTTCTATTCATACTAATTTCTTATTTATTAACCAATATTATTTAGAATATGCCCGAAATTTATATAGGGAATCATTAATGAAAATGCTTAATTCGGCTATAACCAAAATTGACAGAAATATTGCGGCTAAAGCCAATAATGTTTAGGTTATCACTCTTCCCCGGCATAAATGTCGGGGCTATTGTACGGCGAAACGCTGTTTCGCCTCTTATACTACCGATTTACTTTAAAATAAATTTATTTTGCGAAACGTGAGTTATTCATTGTTTATTTTCTCTTCTTTTATAGATATTTTCATATCACCGCTCTGCGGTTCTTAGTTTTGCCTGGTTGCACTGTTTTTTACAAATATATCGTCCCGCCGGGACGAGAAAATAAAAATTACATTATAGAAAATAATTTTGCAAAATTAAGAACGACTTCACAGATTTCCCTCTCCTTAACAAGGAGAGGGTGGCTTCAGCCGGGTGAGGTTATTTTCGCCAGCCCTGCACTATAGGGTATCTTCTGCCGTAACCGAAAGCTTTGCGCGATACTCTGAGCGCAGGTGCAGCCTGTTTCCGTTTAAACTCATTTATATCAACAAGCCTTAAAACTTTCTTTACAACTTTTTCATCGCCAATAATGCCTGTAATTTCATTCTTTTCTTTATTCTCTTCAAGATACATTCTTAATATTTTATCAAGCAGATCATATTCGGGTAAAGAATCCTGATCTTTCTGGTTCAGCCTTAATTCCGCAGAAGGCGCTTTTACAACAATCTCGTTTGGAATAATTTCTTCATTCCGATTTATATAATTTACAAGTTTATATACATCCGTTTTGTAAACATCGGCAATTACCGCCAGGCCGCCGCTCATATCGCCGTATAAAGTGCAGTAGCCCACAGCCATTTCTGATTTATTCCCGGTGGTAAGAAGAAGGTAATTATGCTTATTAGCCAGCGCCATAAGATACAAACCTCTCACCCTTGCCTGTATATTTTCTTCAGTTACATCAGTTTTTTTTCCGATAAATGCTTCAGAAAGCATTTCAATCGTTTTATCAACGACAGGCTGAATTGAAATCACTTCTGATGAGATGCCTAATTTTGAAATAAGTTTCCCGGAATCAACTATACTACCCATGCTGGAAAATTCAGAGGGCATAAGCACAACATTAACATTCTCTTTTCCAAGCGCTTTAACTGCAATATAAGTAACAAGCGCAGAATCTATACCACCGCTTAACCCGACAAGAGTTTTTTTGAATCCCAACTTTTCGCAATATTCTTTCAGGCCGAAAACTAAAGCTTCCAGAACTTCTTCTTCAAAACTTCTCTCCGGATCGGTTACCGGAGAATAAGTTGCATCAGTATCATAAATAAAATAATCTTCTTCAAAAGCTTTTCCAAGGCAAACCAGATTGCCGCTGCCGTCAAAGCACATACTCGCACCGTCAAAGATTAAATCTGTTTGCGCCCCTGCAGTACAAACATAGGCAAGCGGAATTTTATCCGACTTCGTCAGCACGGAAAGCATCTCATACCTTTCACGTATTTTACCATAATGGTACGGACTTGCGGAAATATTTATTAATATTTCCGCGCCTTTATCTATAAGCTTCTTTACCGGGTCAACGCTGTACCTTCTCTTGTACCAGTAATCAGCATCATTCCATATATCTTCACAAATTGAAATTCCTAGCTTAGCGCCTTTAAATTCGTAAACATTTACATCTTTAGCTGAATCAAAATAACGCATCTCATCAAACACATCATAATTAGGTATAAGTGTTTTATGCTGTACAAACTGAACTTTACCGTTAAAGCAAAGTATTGCGGAATTATGTATGTCCGTTCCTATCAGGTCATCACCTTCGGTTATAGTACCGAATACAAGGCCAGTATTGCCTGTAAGCGCGGCTATTTCCTTTGCTGCTTTTTTAGCAGCCTGCCTGAATTCTTCTTTCTCAACTAAATCAAGCGGAGGATAACCAACTAATGAAAGTTCGGGAAAAATAACGATGTCTGCGCCGTCTTTTACTCCACGGTTGTAGCCATTAATGATTTTGTTTTTGTTGTTTTCAATATCGCCGATTATTGTATCAATCTGGCAGAGGGCAATTTTCATAATACATCTATATTTTTTCTACAAAAATATGAAAGGATGCAGGATTAAACAATTTTATAATTTGAAGAGAACATATCCGGCGTTAAAAAGCTTCGAATTACATACTATATCCTTTTACTTTGTATTCCCCCGTCCCGCCACTTCCCTGCAATTATTTAACAATCTTTTTTGAATCTTTAAATCTTTCAACCTTTCAATATTATATCAAGTTTTATAATTTTTAATTAATTTAGAAAAGTTTATTCATATAATTATATAAACTCTAAATCAATAATTTATAGATGGAGTGCGCAACCCTTTGAGACGGGGCATGCCCCGTCTTTACAGAATAATAAAACCGGGATACATAATGGCTAAAAGATTATTTTTTACTTTTCTTATATTATTTTCTGTTAAAATATTTTCACAGGATACTCTTTTAATAAATGCTGATTATATTCCCCATACAGATACTTCACTTGTTTTTGTCCCTTCAAATTATAATCCGGCAAATACTTACCCCTTAATATTTATGCTTCACGGGTACTCCGGCAACTATGCGCAATGGAGCCAGGAAGCAAACTTAGACAGCATTGCCACCAAAGACGGTTTTATTATTGTTTGCCCAGATGGTTTTTACGGTTCGTGGTATGTTAACAGCCCTATGAAAAAAAACAGCCAATATGAAAAATTCTTTTTTGAAAACCTTGTCCCGAAAATTTTTAGTAAATATAATATAGATAAGAGCAATATCTTTATTACCGGACTAAGCATGGGCGGGCATGGAGCAATGTATTATTTTCTGCGCCATCCTGACTTCTTCAAAAGCGCCGGAAGTACAAGCGGTATTCTTGATATAACGACATTCCCCGAAAATTGGGAGATGTCTAAAGTGTTCGGCTCTTTTACACTGCACCCAAAAGCGTGGCATAATAATTCAGATATAAACCTGCTTAAGAATTTAAAAAATAAAAACAGGCAGATTATAGTGGACTGCGGTACGGAAGATTTTGCATTCAAAGTTAATCAGGCTTTCCGGGATAGCTGCGTTGCTTTGGGAATACCAATAAAGTTTATTAAAGGGCCGGGAGATCACAGCCACACTTACTGGAAGAAATCCGTTGTTGAACATTTTGCGTTCTTTAAAAGCCTTATTACGAAATAAAGTCACGTAAATAATAATTAATACAACCATTGTCAAAATAAGACTTGAGTTATATGATTATATTGCACATAAAGGCAACATTATATTATAATTCCCTCCTTAGTAAAGCTGCAGGGCTACTACAAAGGAGGGGAAACTGTCGGATAATATCTAAGTGCTGATATCCAATTAAAGGTACATATCTCGTTTAAGCACTTTTTAGCTGCTTTTCCATCCATAGCCTGGCTTCACCGGATGTCTCTTTTTCTAATAATTGAAGGAAGTCATTAGTTGTACAAATATTATTATCCGCAATCTTCCTTAGTAAAGACAAAAATTTATCCTTACCGATTTTATTTTCCAGTTCAAAAAGTATAACAGATCCTTTTTCATAAATTACAGAATAAGCTTTATTTGAATTTCTATCAATTCCCCATATAGGAGGAAGGTTTTTTGATCTGTCTTTATATTCTTCAATCTGTTTATTAAACTTGTCAATACCAAATCTCTCGCGGGTATAGATTAACATGCTGTATTCAGCAAAAGACTCATTAAGCCAGTCTTCCCATGAAGTAGTGTTTGCCTTCCGCCACCAGAAATGAGCTATTTCATGCGCAATACCTTTAGACTGCGTATAATAGTCGAATTTTTTTGTCCTCATAGAAATAAAGTTCTTCCTGGAATACCCGCCTCCCTTTTCAAAAGGCGCTAATACATATTTTAAATATGTGTTTTCTTCCTTTCCGAAATATTTTCCGAATAGATTTAGCGTGTATTTGCATTCTGTTATTATTGAATCAGCCGCCGGTCCGGGGAAATCACCATATACTACTTCAATATAGGAATCGTTTTCCTTTAAATATTTTGATTTTAAATTCTTTGCGGCAATTATTATATTATCAATGCTATTC
>JARLHB010000573.1 GCA_031292465.1 Ignavibacteriaceae bacterium | reverse complement strand
TCTATTTCGCTTACAAGGGCTCTTGCAGGCAGCTTAATTACGGCAAGGACGGTATCTGCCACATCATCCGGCTGTAATATTTTATCAGCATTCATTCTTTTTACTCTTTCGCTGCCGAAAGAAGTATCAACAGAGCCGGGACATATTGCCGCAACTCTTATATTGTACTCTCTTACTTCCATCATCAGGGATTTTGTAAATCCAAGTACTGCATGTTTGGAAGCCGAATATAAGGCGCCGGAAGGCAGAGGATTCTTGCCTGCAAGCGACACTATATTTATAATCGATCCGCTGCGCCGTTCAATCATAGAGGGAAGTACGGCTTTTGTAAAGTTGTAAACTCCGTATAGGTTTGTATCAATCTGCTGTTTAAACTCATCAAGGGAGGAATCAACAACCTTCTTCATTATTGCCATGCCGGCATTGTTTATAAGGTGGTCAACTTTGCCGAATGTATCCAATATGTTGTTAACAGAACTGCGAACAAACTCTTCATCAGCAATATCACCAAGATAAACGCCGGTATTTATATCAAAGGCGCTTAATTCATCTTCAACTTTTTTCAATGCATCGGCATCGCGCCCGAACAGAACAACATCATGCCCTTCTTTTGCAAACCTCAGTGCAATGCTCCGCCCGATTCCCCTGCTTGCGCCCGTAACAATAGTTAATTCTTTTTCACTCATTACTATAAATCTCCGGTAATCGGCCTTAGCACTATTTCTTCGGTAACCATACTTCCATCCTGGTTATAAAGCCATACAAGCAGCCTGCCTATATCTTCGGCTTTCATCATTTTATCGCCTTTTTCATTACGCACCTCTTCCCGCCAGATGGGAGTTTCGGTTGCGCCGGGAACTACATTAATAATTTTTATATTATAGCCCCTTACCTCTTCTCTTAAAGAGTTTGTATATGCCAGCAATCCTGCTTTTGAGGCCGCATAAATGCTGCTGTTTAAAAATATCTTCTTAGCGGCAACGGAAATAGTGTTTATTATAGTACCGCCCCCCTGCTCTTTCATATATGGCAGGACGGATTTAATAGCGTAAACAGCGCCGAGCAGATTTGTATTTATTACATCGTTTATTTCCTGTATGGAATTGTTTTCAGCCCTTTTAAAAGACGTAATACCTGCATTATTAATAAGGCAGTTAATATTATGGGCGGAAGTAATTTTTTTTACCGTTTGTTCAACTTCCTGGTAAGAAGCGACATTGCATGGCAGTACATCAATACCCGCATGTTCGTTTTTGAGGCTCTCATTAATTTTCTGCAGTTCGTCCGCCCTTCTTGCGGATGCAAACACCTTTGCGCCGGTTCTTGCAAATTCAAATACGGCAGCCCTGCCTATGCCGGAGCTTGCCCCGGTAATCCAAATACCCTGTTTAGTTGGCTCAATCATAATTTCTTAAATGATAAATGATTAAGGAATTCCTGTCTTGTTCTTGCATCAGACTTAAATAATCCGTGCACTGCGCTTGAGGTAGCAGATGAATTCTGTTTTTCCACGCCGCGCATCATCATGCACATATGAGAAGCTTCAGAAACAACCGCGACGCCTTTTGGCTGTAAATATTTGTTAATAGTGTCTGCAATCTGCTGTGTCATTCTTTCCTGCACCTGAAGCCTTCTTGCAAACATTTCCACAATGCGGGGTATCTTGCTTAGGCCGATAATTTTTCCATCGGGTATGTAAGCAACATGCACTTTGCCGAAGAAAGGCAGCATATGGTGTTCGCACAGGCTGTAAAAATCAATATCTTTTACCAGAACCATCTCGTCGTATTTTTCGCTGAATACTGCCCCGTTAAGTACATGCTCTATATCTTTGTCATATCCTGATGTTAAAAATTCATAAGCCTTGGCAACTCTTTTAGGGGTATTAAGCAGCCCCTCGCGTTTCGGGTCTTCGCCCAATTCCGTTAAAAGATCGGTTACTAATTCTTCCAGTTTTTTCCTGTCCAATTTATTCTCCTCGGTATTCAAAATAATTATTCTCGGTTTCATAAAGCTTAACCGCATACAGCCTGCCGCCGGGTATCTTATCAACAAGCTGTTTCCAAATTGCCGCGGCTACATTTTCCGCAGTCGGTATTATGCCTGTCATAAAATCCGTTTCGGTGTTTAAGTTTTTATGATCTACTTTCTGAATAACATTCTTAATTATTATTTCTTTCAGCACTTTAAGGTCAACCACGTAACCGGTATCCGGGTTTACTTCGCCCGTAACTACAACCTCAAGCGTATAGTTATGCCCGTGCCAGTTTGGATTGCTGCACTTGCCGAAAATCCTCTCATTTTCTTCATCAGAAAATTTAGGATTGTACAGCCTGTGCGCCGCGCTGAAGACTTCCCTTCTTGTTACAAAAAACATATTTATTGCCTTATTAAAGAGCTTCAATTACTTCTTTGTTATGCCCCTGCACTTTAACCTTGTTAAAGATTTTCTTTATTTTTCCGTCTGCGTCAATTACAAAGGTTGTACGTTCCACGCCCATGTATTTTCTTCCATACATGCTTTTCTCTTTCCAAACGCCGTACGCTTCAAGCGCTTTTTTCTCCGGATCACTTAACAAAATAAACGGAAGTTCGTACTTATCCGCAAATTTTTTATGCGATTCGGAAGAATCAGGACTAATCCCGATAATTACGGCATTTAAATTACTAAATTTTGGCAATTCATCCCTAAAATTACAGGCTTCGGCAGTACAGCCGGATGTATTATCCTTGGGATAAAAATATAATACAACATTTTTACCCTTAAAATCGCTTAGTGATACAACTTTGCCGTCTTTATCTTTTAATTTGAAACTTGGGGCTTTCTTTCCTTCTTCAGGCATATTTTTCTTTCCTCCTGTTTAATAAAAAGTACACACCTCTTTAGCCAATTGCATTACTTTGTACTTTCCCCTATATAGGGGATTAAGGTGTGCGTTTATTTAAAATCTTAATACTTCACAATATTTTCGTAATGCACATCAGTAATATAAATATATAGGTTACAACGACCTCCACTTAATCCCCTCATTATCAAGGAGGGGAATTATACGGCGAAACGCTGTTTCGCCATTTCTATTCCCAATTTATTTTAAAATAAATTGATTTTGTGTAACCTGAGTTATTTATTTAATGAACCTAAAAATTAATACTTCGGTATAGAGCTATCCACTTCCTGCGACCAGGCATTTAT
>JARLHB010000572.1 GCA_031292465.1 Ignavibacteriaceae bacterium | reverse complement strand
GGGAATTTAATATAATCCAAAGTTTGCCTGAACCAATTCCAGAACCATCCGCCGTCGGGCAGCAGCCGGACTAAATTATAATCTAATCCTATTACATAACGCCTTTGCGAAAGCTGATCCGGCGGGCCGTTTGGATCTACTTTAACATCTACAGCATCTGCGCCGTAACCGACAGCAATATTTAACCACGGTACCCAGTACTGTTTTAGTTTTTCAGGAAGGATATTATAAACGTTAACCGACCACCAAAAAGTTGAACTGTTATAATCATCTATAAATGTGCGTGTCCGGTCAATTACAGGCTCGCCCGTCCATTCCGAAGGGATATACTGCCACTTGGGAGTTATATTTTGCAAAGCGGGAACATGATGCTGGGCTAAAAAGAATAACGGCCCTATTGCATCAAAATACCAGTCGGATGGACTGAACCCCCAGGTTTTGGCAAAGCCATCTTCACTTTCAACATAAGTCTGATAAGCTAGTCCGAAAATACTGCCCCAGAGAGTTGCCGCATCCCATGAAAATCCCGAAGACATCAAGCCTACACTCATTACATAAGAAGTAAAATATCCGCCGAAAGAATGTCCGGCTTTATCAACCTGCAATGCTGAAACCCAGTCTTCTTCAAAATGAAAGCCGCCGCGGTTCCCGCTCCACCAGGCATTTTGCTGATGGATATGAAGGAAAACAATTGCTCCAAGATAAACGCCGCCCACAACTCCAGCGGTTACAGGCTTTAATTGAGTTACTGTTCTCGGTAAGGAGCCATCCAATGTATAGCGCTGTTGCCCGGCATAAGTGAATTGAGACAGCGGAACAAAATTACTCAGGCTATCCGGCTCATTTGTTTTTACGGTTAAAGAATCCTTTAAATTCTGCTGGGCTAAAGAAACCGGAAGCAGATTAAGGATAATGAAAACAAATAATAAATTAATCTTAAAACGCTTGTGCATTGAATAACTGCACCCGGGAACATTAACAAATGAAGAATTTTTTTTCATATTCTTTAATTAAAATTCTGATTAAATAATTAATATCTGCCAAATTTAAAAGTAATTAGCGCCGAGAGCCCTTTTAGGTCATCCCTGTATATTCCGTTTGCTGCATCAAAACCTGTAATTATCCTGTAACTAACCCCGGTGCCTATATGAAGCCAGTCAACAATTTCATACTCTACATTAACCTGCGGCTCCCATAATAATAAATCATCGCTGTAATAACTTGTATGTGCAACGCTTTTATCAGGAACGGAAAAAGTTACACCTCCGCCGGCAAAAAACATTTCAACAGAAGCCCGGAATTTGCTTTCGGGAAAGAATATATATTCAAACTCAAGGCCGCCGCAGTTAAGCCCCAGCCTTACATCCTGCCCGCTTACCGGATCAACCTGACCGGTTTTAACACTATTCACTAAGGAATAAAAGCCTCCTCCCAGAACAATGCTTTTATTTATTATCCAGCCGAATCTTCCCCCTGTAAAGACAGCATCCTTTCCGGCAAGAGAACTAAATTTAACAACAGGTGCGCCGAATGCGCCGCTGTTGTTCTCCTGTGCATAGAACGGATTGGAAAATAGCAGCAATCCAAGAAGAAGCAATAAAAATGTTTTTGTGGTTATATTCATTAAATATACCGGATATTTTTTGTTAATTGTTTTCTCATTTCACAATAAAAGGATAATGTCTGAAAATTATTAAGTCACGATTTTTAAAAATAGTAATTAATATTCAAAGTCGGATAATAATTATTTATTCCTGCAACATTAATATCTTGTACTCTTACATTCATAGTAATTGCCTTATTATAAGTATGCGCACTCCAGACTGCATCAAGTATGCTTAGAAAATGATTTACATAAATTGTTCCTATAGCAAAAGAAGCCGACTTATATAAATCATTAGCCAGGCCTCTTTGATGGGCATACCATAAGAACTGGTCAGTTAGAGTATGGAAATCAGTATCGTTTTGATTGGAAGTATCCCAGCCGTGGCTGTATTGCGGATACTTACCTGTAATTTCATAATAATCCTGTGTTCCGAAAGGAGCCAGTTCATGCGAATATCCTCCGCCTAAATTCACTTCCAGCCTGTTTAACTCGCTCCAATTTAAAGTGCCGTTATTGTTAAAGACATGATATTGCGAGGGATCGACATTTGGATTAATATATTTTACATTATTTAAAGTCCATTGTGCATATCTTACCGGGCTCCAGTGCTGATTATTATAATTTTCAAAAAATGCTGTTTGATAATCCCCCTTATGATTATATATCAATGCGGTAGTAATTGCTGCGGTTTCAACCGCTAAAAAAATACCTGCTTTTAAATATTGCCCGGTATAAAATTCTCCGGCGCCCGGAAGAATACCTGACAATACTCCTGCAAGGGCAGGAGATTTTTCATCTGCAACATTCAAAAAGATTTGTAAATTTTTAGAATACGCTGTTATTGCGGGAGCCGAATTTGCATCAATACTTAAGTTCCCGCTTAATTTGTTTTCAAAATCAGTCTGCCCGTATATTATTCCTGCTGAACAAACAAATAACGATAAATAAATAGGAACAACAATTTTATTCAGGTTCATTTCCTGCCTTTTGATTTAATATGAAAATGCAAACTAAACTGCTCAGTTTTATGTTAAATACGTTCTACTTTTGTTTTTACAATTAATCCATTATCAAGCACTTCCTTTAAATGGGGAAGCACTTGTTCCACTTTCACTTCTTCGTCAATGAACATAATCATTATAGGATTTTCATCTACATTGCCTAAATTTTGAGGATGATGCAGATGATGTGCATGTCCGTATCCGATTATAGCAGAAAAGATTGAAGCACCCATAATCGAATGATGCATAAGATAACGCATGATGTATTCATGCTTAGGTTTATCCTGGTAAAGGTCATTTTCATCTAAAAAAAATTTAATTTCAACCATTATCAATCTCCGGTTATAGTGAATCATTACTCATATTTATTGTTAATGAGCCCTATTTGGCTGTTTGTTGCAGTCGGGCAATGGGTAAGCCGCATAAGGCTCATTAACATTTAATTATTTACTTTTCTGATACGGGAATTCCATTATCTGTTTTATTTCCGTTATTATTTTTATTATTCTTTTCCATCAGCAGGTAAAGCGACGGCAAAGTTAAAAGAGTAAGAATAAGCGCGGTGCATAAGCCTCCTACAATTACGGTTGCCAAAGGCCTCTGCACATCAGAGCCAATGCCTGTTGCCCTTGCGGCAGGAATTAAACCGAGCAATGCAAGAAGCATTGTCATCAAATTAGGGCGCAGCTGAATTATCGCCGCCTTTTTTACTGCGTCATTAATATTCATGCCGTCATCCTCAATAAGGCGGTTAGTCCGGGAGACATATAAAACACCCGCGATAATCGAAACACCGAATAATGATATAAAGCCAACGCCGGCAGAAACATTAAAATTATATCCCCTTATAAGCAGCGCAAGTATCCCTCCAATTAATGCAAATGGAATACATGACATTGCAACACCGACATGCCTGATGTTTTTAAACATTGAAAATAACAGCAGGAAGACTATCCCAATTGTAAGCGGAATAACCACAGCAAGCCGCTTCCCTGCACGTGCAAGGTTTTCAAACTGCCCGCCCCACTCCACGGAATAACCTTTTGGCAGGGTAATCATTTTAGAAACTTTCTGCTGCGCTTCCGCAACAAAACTGCCCTGGTCCCTGTTGCGGATATTAGTACGGACTGAAATTTGCCTTTCCCCGTCTTCGCGCTGAATAATTGTAGGCCCGTCAACAAGTTTTATAGAAGCTAATTGAGACATAGGGACCCTATTCCCGCTGGAAGAAGCGACAAGCATATTTTCCACAGCCTTAATTGAGCTTCTGTAATCCGAAGAATATCTTACAACAATATCAAACCTTCTCCCTTTATCATCATAAAGAGTACTTATTGTTTTACCACCGATTGCAGCTTCAATCATTCTTTGAATATCACTTACATTTATTCCGAACCTGGCAGCTTCCTCTCTGTTAACTTCAACGGAAAGCTGCGCCTGATCTCCTTCCTGCTCTATTCCGGATTCCGTAGCACCCGGTATCTTTCTGATTATGCCAAGCACAGAATCGGCTTTCTGCCGCATATAATTTAAGTCCTGCCCGTTTATTAATATTGCCAGGTCTGCAACACTGCCTGTTACTGCTTCGGTAACATTATCAAGTATAGGCTGGGAAAAAGAAAACTGCGCACCCGGAACAGCCTGTTCAAGTTCATTTTTAATTTTTGCAAGAAGCACCTCTTTACTGGTGTCCTTAGTCCAGGTAGAATAATCTTTAAGCCCGACAAGAATTTCAAGCCTGTTCGGTCCGTAAGGATCAGTCCCGTCATCATTACGTCCTAATTGCGTAAGCACAACATTTACCTGATTGTGGCTGCTGATTACATTTCTTATTACCGGGCAATATACTGCCGCATCCTGAAGAGTAATTCCTACGGGGAAGAAACATCTGACATTAATAGCTCCTTCATCAAGCTCAGGTAAAAATTCTGTTCCAATGTTTTTCATCCCGATAACTGCTACTATAATAACAATTGCAAAAGAAGTGATTACTACAGGCACCGGATGCTTTATAAAAAACCCGATTGCTTTCTTATATTTTTTTTCTATCCAATAATAAATGGGGTTATGCCATTCAATTTTGCCATAATTTAGGGTAGTAAAATATTTTTTATACACAGATGTCATTAATACGGGAATAGCAGTCAAAGCTAAAATCATTGAACCTGCAACCGCATAAGAAAGCGTATAAGCCATAGGTGAAAACAGTTTGCCTTCCACTCTCTGGAAAGAAAATATCGGCAGGTAAGCAAGTATAATAATAGTTATTGAAAAGAATATCTCGCGCCCTACTTCCTGCGCAGCCGTTAATGTTAAGCGAAGAATGCCCTGGCTTTTTTCTTCAGGCGTGGCATCCCTGTAACGCCTCATTATATTTTCAACCATAACCACTGCGCCGTCCACTATAATTCCGAAGTCAATTGCGCCAAGCGATAATAAATTTGCTGGAATTCCCGTTACCTTCATCATACTGAATGCAAAAAGAAGCGATACGGGAATTGTTGTTGCAACCACTAATGCAGAACGTACACTGCCTATAAAAAATATGAGCACTAATATTACTATGATAAAGCCCTCTAACAGAGTATGGGATACGGTTTCAATTGTATAATCAACCAATTGGCTTCTGTCATATGTAATTCGAAGGTGAACGCCTTCGGGGAGTACATTCTCATTTATATCTTTTACTTTTTCCTTTAACTCTTCAATTACATTAGAAGGGTTTTCACCGCGCCTCATTGCTATTAAACCCTGAATGCCTGCGTTAACATCCGTTTTTGCCGAATTATTGGAATTAATTGTATAACCCAAAACGCCTGTAGGCGGAGATGGGTGTTCTTCAACCGTGGCTACATCTTTAACATAGACCGGTACGCCGCTGTCTGATTTCAATACAATATTTTCAATATCTTCTTTTTTGCGGATTGCACCAATGCCTCTTACAACAAATCCCTGCTCGCCTCTCCTGATAATATTACCGCCGGTATTTACATTATTTGCCTGTACGGCATCTATAATATTTTGCAGCGAAAGATTATACCTGAAAAGCTTATCGGGATTGGTAATAATATGGTACTGCATTACCAAGCCACCGAAATTTACTACATCGGCTATGCCGGGAACCTGAAGAAGCCGCGGGATAATTTCCCAATCCTGTATTGTCCGCAATTGCATTGGGGTATATTTATCATTTGCTTCAATTACATAACGGAAAATTTCATCAACCGGGCCGGTTAACGGGCCAAGCGAGGGCGTAACACCCGAAGGCAGAACAGCATCATTTACTTTTTCAAGAACCTGCTGCCTTGCAAAATAATCGTCTGTCCCGTCTTCAAAAGTCAGCTCAATTACAGATAGTCCGAAAATTGTTTTAGAACGCCTGTTGATTACTTTAGGTACGCTGTTAAGTGCACGTTCCAGCGGAAGAGTAACCTGCTGCTCAACATCCTGAGCCGCTTGGCCGGAATAAGTGGTAATTACTTCAACCTGTGTATCTCCCACGTCAGGATAAGCTTCTTTTTTAAGCTCAATCCATGACCATACTCCAAGGGCAATACAGCATACTACAATTGCTATTGTAGCCAGCCGCTGGTTTAATGAAAATCCAAGAAGTTTGCGTATCATATTGTTTCTTTATTAAAAATTTATTCTTCTATATTTTGTAAAGCGAATCACTGATTCGCTTCTTTTATTTAACAAATATTACTTGCGTTAAATGGCTGCAAATAATATTAATATCCAAAGCTGATTCCTTTTAATAGCATTGCACCTGAAGTAACTACTTTCTCATTGTCCTTTATACCGCTGAGAATAACTAATTTTGATTCATCGGAACTTGCCAGAATTACCTTTCGCCTTTCAAAAGTATTTGAAGCGGTTTGGATAAACAGATAGCTGCTCCCCTCAACAGTAACAACTGCCGATAAGGGAAGCACATAAGCTTCACTTATTTTGCTTCCAAAGTCTGCCTGTGCAAACATTCCGGGCAGGAATTTCCCATCGGAATTTGAAAGAGAAATGCGCACTTTTACTTCCCGCGTGTTAGGATCTATTATGCTGCCGATTGCATCGATTCTTCCGGTGAAAATTTTATCCGGGAAAGCTGCTAATGTAATCCGGATGTTACCTCCTTTGGCAATTTCATGAAGCTGGGCTTCGGGAACATCAGCCATTAACCATACCATATTTCCCTTTGCACTTTCCAGTTCTGACGGATTATATCCCAGAACTTTTAGCCTTCCTTCCATCTCTTCCAGGCTTGCTTTGGCAGTAGCTGCATCGGTTTCTGCCTGATTTAACTCTTTGCCTGTTACACCAAGATTTTCATACATTTGCTTAACTCTAACAAGATTCTTTGAGGTTAAGTCAACATTAGCTTTGCTCTGTTTATACTGCGAATAAAGAGAAGTAACATCAGGCGAATCAAATAAAACTATTCCGTATCCGGCGCTTTTTGAGTGCGAAATGCCGGCAACTACCCGCGCCGGCGCAATAACCGATAATGTTGCAGAACCTTTTTCTGCCGGTGATACTTTAAATTCATCAAGCCCGGGACTGTTTTTAGGAAATGTTATTATCTGGCCGTCACTGCTTATAGTAACCTTCTTAGCCATTGCTTCTGAGACTTGTTTTCCATCGGTATCCGTGCAGCTTTGCAAAGACAGATTAATCAATAATATTATAATTGCAGCTAAACTACAGCAGACAATCTTTATTAAATTTTTCATTTTATTTCTCCTTTCAAGTGAGTAATAAATTTTTAATATTTTAATTCCCGGCAGGAAGAAGTAAATCCCTTCCTGCGGTAAAATTTAAATTTTCGAATGCGTCAATCCGGTTGTTCTGAAGCTGGAGTGCCTGAAGCACACTTGACCTGTATGACTCATAAAAATCAGTGAATTCAATAATCGTCATATTCCTACCCTCGTAATTCGATACCATTCCCGATACCAATTTTGCATACTCGTCGGTAAACTTTTTATCAAAGTTTTGATATAGCTTATCTGTTTCTATTGCCTTATCATATGCAGAAATAACATCTTTCCTTACAGAGAGCCTTGCCTGGCCCAATAATGTTCTATCTGTTTCTATATTATTTTCAGAGGCCTGAATATTTCCCTGGTTGCGGTTAAATATCGGCAGATCAACAGACAGCGTAAGTGCGATGTAATCAGGTATGTAACTTCCATTACGCGAATAAGAACCGCCGACTGTAATATCCGGTATTGCCAGCGCTTTTTGAAGAGCCAGGTTGGTTTCTTCAGACTTTACATTCAGTTCGGCAATTTTTATATCGGGACGGCTTTCGTAGGCTGTTTGTATTGCTTCATTAAGCGAAATATTATTTAGATTCAAACTGTCAAGAGACTGGACATTTAATTGAGGGATGAAATATGAATATTTCCCGGTGGAATCTGCAAGAAGAATATTTAAGTCGTTTTCTATTCCTGAAATTTGGGTAACCGTATTAAGCCTTTCACTTTCCAGCGTTAACAAAAGGGATTTTAATCTTAACACTTCCGAGAGCAGTATAGAATGCCCCTCAAATAATTTTTCAGAAGCTCCGACTGTTTTCTTAACTGAGGGAATAACATCATCATAAAAGGCAAGTGCCTTTTGCAGAAAGAACAGGTCATTTAAATCCGTTCTAAGTTCATATTTAAGAGTCCTCAGCAGGTCATAAAAGGAAGCCTCCGCAATATCCGTATTTATTTCGGCTATTTTTACCTGGTTATTTCTTTTCCCGGCAAGGCGGATAAGCTGTTGAAGTTGTAAGTCTGTATTGCCGCTTTTTGTAAAATCAAAATATTTACCGGTAAACTTGTTATATATATTCTGCCCGATAGTAATATTAGGATTGTCCCACAATTCAGATTGGATTACAGATGCTTTTGCAACGTTAATATTATATCTTGCCGCAAGAAGCTGCAAATTATTTTGTAAAAATATTCTCTCTGCCTGCGGGATGGTTACTTTTACCGAATCATTATTTTCCGGCAATATTTCGGAATAACCGTAATGCGGTAAAAACAAAAGAACAAAAGACAGACTAATAATTAATTTATAATAAAATTTATCAAATCGATTTTTCATAAAGCTCACAACTTTTTCTACAAGTTAATAGAATCGATTACAGGCAGCACGAATCACCCCCTTTAGGGGCCTGAATCATGTGCCAAATAATATCATTCACTTCCTGCCGCAAATAAATTATTAACAGCGGAAGCTTTAATTAAGTTATATATTGAGTTTTATGAGATTCTAAATAAGAAGGGTTCTGTTTTGAAGGTATATACCGTATTGTATTGAAATAAATTTGTAGAAATCCTGATGTTCTGACTGAAACGAATTACTAAGTATAATTGCATCCACATTTATAGAAGCAGTGGACGGGCTGTCTTCATCAACAATCACTTTTTTGGATATTGAAGAATATCCCTTAACATTATTAATGCTGCTTTTATTTGAAGAAACGACTTTTTCGAAGGAAAGATTATCTAATAAAGGCGTGGATTGTACAAGAGAGGCCTCAACTTCTTCCGGATGCTGAATATCAACGTTATTATTGTCTCCTATTACTACATCCAGCAGGTTTGCCTGATCTACAAACAATGTTACAATAAAAAAACAGGTAACAAATAAAAAGAATCTGGAGCCCGATTTTACGAATTTATTCATTTAAATGATTTTGTATTGTTATACTGTTACAATAATGAGAAAAAATATTTTACACTCAAGTGAATAATAAAAAAACTATTCAATCAAATCAATGTAATTTTTTTGTGGGAAGCATATTAGTACATGCCAGGTGCTTAAAATCAAGCAAATCTTTTAGTTGAATTAAATTATTAACCGTATGGCCCGTGTGCACTGCCATTGTTTTATTTTTTCAGCCGGTAGTCAATTAAATGATACATCTTCAGACCTGAACATATAAATTAAGATTATTAAATATATCCTATAGTAACCTTTTTACCGAAGCGTAAGTCTAATAAATAAAATGATGGGAGATAATAATGAGAAAATTTAATTTTTGGAAGAAATTATGTCTAATTCCTGTTTTTATGATTTTGGGCCTTTCTTCCGTGGCATGCGGGCATTATACCGAATTTGATGATTCCAGCTTTTCGGTACTTCATGAAAAAACATTTAATACTACCCCCGGAAAAACTTTTAAGCTGAAAGCTTATTCAGGCGATGTTGTAATTACCACTTCCGATGAACCGCAGGTATATATTAAGATTCTTGGTAATGAAAGAGCGGAGAGAAAAGTTAAATTTGATTTTAGCGAAGGCGATGACGGCATTACCGTAACTACAAAAGGACATGACAACTGGGGCCTCTTCAACTTTGGGCAGGGCATAAGATTAAGATTTGAAGTAAGGCTTCCAAGGAATTATAATGCTAACGTATCCAGCAGCGGGGGCGACATAAAACTCAGCGATCTTAACGGGAAAGTGGAATTCAATACTTCCGGCGGCGATGTAATCATTAATAACGTTAACGGAGATGTTGTTGTTACTACTTCCGGCGGTGAAGTTAACTTAGACAGCTCAAAAGGCAATCTCGATTTAAAAACATCCGGCGGCGACATAAAATCAGTGGGATTTGAAGGCAATATATCCGCCCACACTTCAGGTGGAGGCGTTACTTTAATTGGCGGCAGCGGTAAAATAGATGCAGGCACTTCCGGCGGTGATGTTACATTAGATTATGCGGGTGCAAATCTGGGAATTTATTTGGAAACATCCGGCGGCGATATCAGTATTAAACTTCCGCAAGATTTTAATGCCAATGCAAGATTATCCACATCGGGCGGAAGCATACATTGCGATTTTCCGGGAAATAATGTTACAAATATTTCATCAGGCAAGTATGAAGCTGATTTTAACAAAGGCGGAAACGAACTTGTGGCAAAAACTTCAGGGGGAGATATTTCAGTTTCAAAGAAATAACTTTGTTTGTGATTTTATTACGGGCGCAGTATAACATTACTGCGTTTTTTTAAATTTGCGGTCGATAAATTCTCTTATTGTAATATATAATTCTCTTTCATACCTTTATACATAAAAATTATTGCAATATGGAAAAAAGATTAATATATCACTTCCTTAACGACGACGAACTACTGCGTATCTCACACAAGATAAAAGAAGCTGAGAAGAAAACAGCGGGTGAAATCTGCGTTACCGTCAGAGAGCACCGTCATTTCAGGAACGGGAAAAAATCAGTTAAAGAACTTGCACAAGCTGAATTCTTGCGCCTGGGGATAGGAAAAACCCGTGACAAAACAGGTGTTTTAATTTTTATACTCCTTGAAGGACGGCAGTTTTGCATTTTAACCGACACCGGAATAAATGAAAAAGTACCTCAAAGTACATGGGACAAAATTAAAGACGAAATGCAAAATATGTTTATCAACGGGGAATTTTGTAAAGGCATATTATACGGAATAAACGAAGTAGGAAGTATTTTAGCCATCCACTTCCCTGTTAAACCGGATGATACTAATGAAATCTCTGATAAAGTTCAGATAGAGAACTAATTCGTAATAATTATTGCCCGCACATCTTATATTACAAAACTGCTTAATCCGTTAATATGCAAATGTTTTAAACAAAAAAGGGACAGGCATGTACCTGTCCTTTAAATCAACTTATTTCATGCACAAAAGGTTTTAACCTGTTTTCAATCATATTCTTAGGCACAGCGCCTATAATGCCGTCAACAACCTGGCCCTTATTAAATATTCCCAATGTTGGAACGCTGCGTATTCCATAACGGATTGCAACTTCGTGATTATCATCCGTATTAAGTTTTACAACCTTAACCTTGCCCTGATATTCCAATGCAAGTTCATCAACAATCGGTGCAATTACAGAACGGCACGGGCCGCACCACGGCGCCCAAAAATCTACCAGAACAGGGATATCGGATTCCAGCACTTCCTGCTCAAAATTCATATCGGATACTTCTATTGTATATGTCATATATAATCATTCCCTTCATTATATAGTATGATGTATATTTTTAGGTAAAGATTCGGAACATTTCTCATTCTCATACAGAAAGATTTTTATAAAAAATGTTTTCTACTATTTACTGCAAATATATTTAAATATTTTATTTACAGTATTTAATAGAAAACACAAATTAATAAAACTTACCCGCGAACAACTTTAATATGCAGACTGTTTACAGTTTAACAAATTTCTCAGCCGGAAGGCCGCAAATTGGACAATTTGCAGTTGGTTTTCCAAGTTCTATATTTCCGCAAACCGGGCAGAGATAAAACT
>JARLHB010000062.1 GCA_031292465.1 Ignavibacteriaceae bacterium | reverse complement strand
TTTACCCTTTAGTCTTTTACCTGTCCGCAGAAAAAACGGCACGCCGGCCCATCTCCAGTTATCAATCATTACTTTAAATGCTGCATAGGTTGGAGTAATAGAATCCTTTGCTACATTTTTTTCATCCCTATAAGCCGGGACTTTAACGCCATTTATTTCCCCCTCGCCGTACTGCCCCAAAATGCAGTCGGTTTCTACGTTCATTTTGCTTATTGAATCAAGTACTTTAACGGTTTCAAAACGCAATGATGTATCATAATTAACCGGGGGCTCTATAGCAGCAATACACAATAACTGAAGCAGGTGGTTCTGTACCATGTCTCTTAATATGCCGGTTGATTCATAAAAATTCCCCCTTGTGCCAATTCCCAGTTCTTCCGAAACTGTTATTTGTACATTCTCAATATAGTTCCTGTTCCAGATGGGTTCAAAACCGGAATTGCCGAAACGGAATACCAGCATGTTTTGTACCGTCTCTTTACCAAGATAATGATCTACCCTGAATATTTGTTCCTCGTTAAAAACCTTATGAATATCATCATCCAGTTTACGTGCAGACTGCTCATCGCGTCCGAAAGGTTTTTCAATTATAATGCGCCGCCATCCCTTTTCACTTACTGATAGAGATGCTTTTCCAAGCCTGTCTATAATAGTACTATACTCTTGCGGCGGAGTTGCAAGATGAAAAAGAATATTATCTGGAATATCCAGTTCATCCTGCAGTTCCTTTATCTTTTTATAAAGCCTGGTATATGAATTTGATGCATCATCATTAAAATCGCCTTTAACATAAAATAATCTTTTGGCAAATTGTTCCCATTCTTTGTCTCCGCATTCCGTAACTTTTTTCATTGTATTTTTCATTTCAGTACGGAAGAATTCATCATCCCAGTCCCTGCGTGCAAAGCCTATAATCGCAAATGGCCGCGGCATAAGGCTCTTGCATCCCAGTGCATATAAAGACGGGATTAACTCGCGGTGAGTCAGGTCGCCTGTTACGCCAAAGATTACAACAATACATGGTTCCGGTGGAACGGCTTTCGACATACCTGATTTAGCTACTTCTACATATTCATTACTCATAATATCCTCTATGATGCATCAATAAATACCTGCAAAGAAATCACTTTAAGATTTCCACAAGCTTTTTCAATCCGCTTTCAACATCACTGCCAAGATGAATTCTTACAACTCTTCTTTCATGGCTGCTTAAAGAGCGGAAATCACCTAGTGCCTGTGCGCGCTGAAGAGTTTCAAATCCGAATTCTTTTCCAGGGATACCCGCCTGCACTTTTGTATCGGCAGTAAAGAGTAAAAACAAGCCTGTATTAGCGCCGCCCTTATGAAGCTGCCCGGTAGAGTGCAGGTATCTTGGCCCATAACCAAGCGTAGTAGCAACTTTAAAGCGGTCTCTTAAATTAATTCTGATTGTCTGGAATAATTTTTCGCGTACAGGCGTTTGCAGCAGGTATGCAAGCATGGAAATATAATCAGGTGACTCAGCCAGTTTTACATAAGCTCCAAGAAAATCTTTAACTGTTTTCCTATGCCCTTCAAATAACCATTTAGCAGACTCTTCGACAAAAATAGAAATGCCGTTATTTGAAACTACGGGATCACCTTCGCCAAAGTTTCCTTTTACTTTCCATTCTGCAAGAAGATCATTTGAATTCTTTTTACTTTCTGCAACGTTAGGCTGATCGAAAGCATCTATTCCCATAACAACGCTTGCAGCCGCTGTTGCAACTTCCCAGCGTAAATATTCAGCGCCAAGAGCAAGCTTATCTTTTATCTCAATCCTTACAACCGGATGACCTGCTTTTTCCAGATCGGCAATCTTGCGTGCATCTGCTTTTGAATCGTCGGTTGAAGTGTAAATATGAACAAAGATCCTGTCATTAGAATAATTTGCAGGACCGCCAATCTTTTCACTTTCAACCGGTATAAGCCCTTTGCCTGTTTTCCCGGTACTTTCTGCAATCAACTGCTCAACCCATAAACCAAAAGAGCTGATAGACTTAGACATAATAAAAGTAATTTTATCTCTGCCGAGCTTGAAATTTATTCCTAAAAATGCGCCAAGGCTTACACCCGGATTAACTTCAACCGGCACTAACGGACCTGAACTAAGCTGCATCTGGTAAGAATTATTAAGAATCTTTTTAATATCAATCCCGATTAACGCCATCGGTACAAGTCCGAAAAACGATAGTGCAGAATATCTTCCGCCGAATTCAACCGGGTTATCAAACACATGGCGGAATTTCTGTTCCGTAGCTTCCTTAGTTAAGGATGTATTAGGATCTGTTATTGCAACAAAATGATCTCCCGCCGAATCGCCCACCGCTTTCTTTGTCTGCTCATAGAAATAATGATGAAAGCTTGACGTTTCTAATGTCGTTCCTGATTTGCTTGATACAACAAACAACGATTTGCTTAAATCAATTCTTGATTCAATATCTTTTACTGCTGCAGGGTCGGTATTATCAAGGACAAACAATTCGGGATACCCGGGCTTTGAGCCAAATGTCTGCTTGGAAACTTCAGGGCATAAGCTGCTTCCTCCCATACCGAGTAAAACAACATATTTATATTTAGCTGCCTTTACTTCCTTAACAAGCTGTTCAATTTCTCCCGCTCTGCTTAAGAAATATTGAGCACTGTCAAGCCAGCCGATTCTGATTTTTATTTCCTCAATCTGTTCTTTATCAGATGACCACAAATATGGGTCCTTAGCAAACAAACGCCTTGTAAGCTGCATTTCATTAAGTGCTTTGAACGCAGCAGATACCTGTGATTTTGATTTGCCGTAACTGATTGTCTGCTTCCCGATGTTGTCAACTAATATTTCACTGCGTTTAAGCGTAAGAGACTTCATCAGGTTGTCATAAGGTTCAATGAATTTTTGTACACCTTCATTCAGCAACTGTGTAGTAACTAAACCGAGATCTATACCAAGTTTATTCAAATCACTAATAATTTTACGGGCTTCATCCAGATCCTTTTCAATTGTGTTAGCTTCAAGTTTACCGTGATCAGCAAATGCATCTATTGTTTCGTCCGGCAGGGTATTAACAGTATCGGGGCCGATTAAAGGCTCGACATATTTTACATCATTATAAAGCGGATTTTTTGTACTTGTGCTTGCCCAAAGCGGACGTTGAACTTTTGCTCTATGTTCAGCTAACTTATTCCATTTCTCCCCGCTGAATATCTTCTTGTAGCTTTGATAAGCAAGTTTGGCATTTGCCACTGCAGCTTTGCCAAATAATTGTTCCGGCCTAACTGCATCATTTTCTGCTGCCGTACCCGTCGGAATAATAAGCTGAGCAAGTAATTGATCTGTTAATACATCCATACGGCTTAAGAAAAAGCTTGCAACCGATCTTAAGTCCTTTACCGGCTTATTTTCTGCAACCCGGCGTTCAAGGGCGTTTACATATGCTTTAGCCACAGCTTCATAACTCTGGATTGAGAACAATAAAGTTACATTAACATTTATTCCTTCATAAAGAACTTCTTCAATTGCTCCGACACAAGCATCGGTACCGGGAATCTTTATGTAGCAATTCGGGCGGTTTACTTCTTTGTACAATCTTCTTGCTTCTGCCTTAGTCCCTTCAGAATCATTTGCCAGATAAGGCGAAACTTCAATACTTACAAATCCATCCACTCCGTCGGATTCATCATAAACAGGACGAAGAATATCACATGCATCCTGAACGTCTTTAATAGTAAGCGCTTCATATATTTCATGTACGCCTTTTCCCTGAGAAATCAATTGCTTTATCTGTGCATCATAATCTTTACTTGCTGTAATAGCTTTGTTGAAGATACTTGGATTGGAAGTTATTCCGCGTAAACCCTGCTGTGTAACCCGTTTTTTAAGTTCGCCATTCTTTATTTTTGCGCGTGTCAGGTTATCAAGCCAATAACTCTGGCCGTAATTTAACAATTCCGTTAATGTGCTCATTATTCAATACTCCTTAAAATTTTAACTCGCCGGGTTATCTTTGCCGGCAATAAATTATTAGTAAGCCAAAAATTGTAGGATGAAATATACAAGACTATTTATTAATATTCATTTTAGCTTAAAAATAAATAAGCGCAACTTTTTTTATTGCGCATTAATTTATTAATTCATTTTTTTCGGCAGCGGAATAATATTTTCAATTTTAATATTAATTAAGATACGGATGATCGCGTCAAGGCATTGTAACTTATATCAATAAGTAATATTAACTTTAAACATTTAAAATCATTTTTGCTGGGACTATGGATAAAAGAAATAATAGCAGACTGGCCTTACCGGATTTTTTTAATCCGGATGAAGCCGGAAAAGTAAGAAAAGTTGATTATGAAAAGATTGCAGGAAAAGCCTCAAAGTATGCTATAAACAATAGTATAAAGCCATCAGCAAGCGATAAATATAAAATTTGTCTTCTTGCAGTTGATATGCAGAATACATTTTGCGCTCCCGGGTATGAACTTTTTGTCAGCGGCCGTTCAGGTAATGGTGCTGTGGAAGATACAAAGCGCCTTTGCGAATTTATATATAAAAATCTGGATATAATTACAGAGATAATTCCTACAATGGATACCCATCAGCCGCTGCAAATATTTCATTCCATATTTTTAGTTAATGAAAAGGGAGAACACCCGTCTCCTTACACATTAATTTCCGCAGACGATGTTGAAAAAGGCTTATGGAAAACAAATCCGGCGGTAAATGATTTTCTGAATATGGAAGAAGGGCAGGCTGAAAGTTTTCTCCTTCATTACACAAAAAAATTGAAAGAGGGCGGTAAATATAATTTAACAGTTTGGCCCTATCATGCCATGCTTGGCGGTATAGGCTATGCCCTTGCTTCTTCTTTTGAAGAAACCGTATTTTTCCACAGTATAGCCCGTTGCTGCCAGCCCGATATTCAATTAAAAGGTAATAACCCGTTAAGCGAGCATTATTCCGTATTCGGCCCTGAAGTAAAAGAAAGAGTTGACGGGAAGAAAATTGCAAGCAAAAACACTCAGTTAATTAATAAACTGATGGACTATGATGTAATAATAATTACAGGAGAGGCAAAGAGCCATTGCGTTGCGTGGACAATTGACGATCTTTTAAGGGATTTTCTTTTAAACAAAAAACATCTTACACAAAAAGTTTACCTGCTTGAGGACTGCACATCGCCTGTTGTTATTCCCGGCGTTATAGATTACACTGATGAAGCCGATAAAGCCTTCAAAAAATTTGCTGCTGCAGGAATGCATATAGTCCACTCCACTGATCCGATAGAATCCTGGCCGGGAATACAGCTTTGAATGGAATCTTAATCTGAAATTCTGCTGATTATTTTTTCCGCAATTGTTTTGCCTATGCTTAACGAAGCAGTAGCCGCCGGAGACGGTGCATTCAGGACATGAATCATTTTTTCAGCTTCTACTATCCTAAAATCGTCAACAAGCCTGCCGTCCGGTTCAAGCGCCTGCGCACGTACACCACTGCCGGCAGGATAAACATCCTCGTAACCAATTTCTGGAATCAACTTCTGCAAAGCTTTTACAAATGCAGTTTTATTATATGACCTGTAAAACTCTCCGAATCCCATTTTATAATATTTAGCAGCCATCTTCCAAAAACCGGGATATAACAACATCCGGGAAACATCGGCAACGGAGAAGTTCTTTTTCAAATATCCCTCGCGTTTAAAAGCCAGAACTGCATTTGGCCCCGCCTCTACCCCTCCTTTTATCATTCTTGTAAAGTGAACGCCAAGGAAAGGGAAATCAGGATCTGGAACAGGGTAAACCAAATTCTTTACCAGATTCTCACTTTTAATTCTTAATTTATAATATTCTCCTCTAAATGGAATAATTTGAAGCCCGGGATTAACTCCGCAAAGCTTTGCTATCCGGTCAGAATACAAGCCGGCGCAATTAACTAAAAATTTTGTCCGTATATCGCCATTTGAAGTTTTAAGAATTAAGTCATTACCATCTTTTTCCAAAGATAAAAATTCGCTGTTCTTTTTAAATGCGCCGCCTGATTTTAAAATTAAGTCCCCGAATGCATCTGTAACCTGCGTATAATCTACAATCCCGGTTTCGGGAACAAACAGTCCGGCTATGCATGAAACAGACGGTTCATGTTCTTTTATCTCTTCTGGCTGTAAACGCTTTAAGCCCTTAAGTCCGTTTGCTTTGCCTCTCAGTTCCAGTTCATCCAGCAAATGAATTTCATTTGGTTTCACGGCTATTATTATTTTCCCGCAGCGCTCATGCTTTATCCCTTGCTCCTCGCAGAATTTATACATCATTTCCCTGCCGACAGTACAATTCTGCGCTTTCAGGGAACCGGGCTTATAATATATCCCAGAATGTATTACTCCGCTGTTATGGCCTGTTTGATGGGCGGCCAATTTTTCTTCTGCCTCAATTACAATAACCGAAACATCCCTGATTTTAAGTAAATTTAGCGCTGTTGAGGTGCCTATAATCCCCCCGCCGATAATTGCAACCTGATATGTTTTAAAATTATTCATATAAACACCGCATTAAAACTGTATAAATATAGTATATGTTAAATTTTATGCCTAAAATTATAAACTATTCTTTTGATATAAAACATAGCCGCCTGCCTGAATGTGCCTTTTGTCTTAATTTTCTTAAAAATAATTATATATCTTTTATTACTTTCTGACGCTAAGAATCTGTTATTCATAATAAGATATATTTTTCAAAAAGCCGGGTTTTATTATATGACAATACACTTCAACAAAAAACAAAAAATTACATTTGCAATATGTATAATCTTCATACTATTAGTTTTTATTATTTGGATAATTAACGGCACTTATGTTTTTACACAGACACAAGTGCTGGTGGAAAAGAAAGATCCCTTATTCGGAACAACATACAAAGAATGGCAGAATAAATTTATTTTGGGATTGGATTTCACTCTTGCCATCTCTGCAGTCAGCATTATTTCTTCAGCGGTATTATTCTTCTTATTCAAAGATAAAAGGAAAACTCAAAATGAAATTAATTCTTAATGCACTCCTTTTAATAGTTGTATGCTCTATTTCGGCTCTGCCTCAGGGTTTTGATGTAAAGGCAAAAGGGACGCAAACATTTTCATTTAAAGATGATAAGGGCAGAAACCAGGCAACTTTTCACAGTATTACCCCGTTTGATGAAGTTGACGGATTAACAACAGAAATAAGCGGACAGGTTTCTTTTAATATTAAAGATTTGAAGAATACATTGAAAGGCGAAATTTCCCTGCCCACTGAATCCCTGAAAACAGGGATAAAGATGAGGGATAAAGACTTAAAGGAACCCAAATGGCTTGATGCTGAGAAATATCCTGTAATATCATTTAAAATTAAAAAAGTTATCGAAGTTAAAAAGACTGCACCAAATAAACTTACAGTAAAAGTAATCGGCGACTTTTATTTACATGGCGTTACAAAAGAGATTCAGGCTGAAGTAACAATGATGTATCTTGATGAAAGCGCTGCTACACAGGCGCGTGAACCCGGCGACCTTGTTGGCGTTACAGGAAATTTTAGTATAACCTTATCTAAATTTAATGTACAAAACATGATTTTAGGAAAAAGAGTCTCCGATAATATCGATATTGGGGTTAATATTGTAGGGACTAATAAATTTTAAAAGATTTTTATAAAAATTTATTTAAAGGGCGGCGGTTAAGCCGCCCTTTAATAATTAAGGAATTACAGGGGTATCTAATTTTTCCAAATCAGCGTATAATTCTTTCTCGGTAAGATGATGTTCCACTAATTTACCTGATAAATATAAATCGTATGAGCTCATATCAAAATAGCCATGGCCGCTTAAATTAAACAGGATAGTTTTTTCTTTACCTTCTGCTTTAGCCTTTAAAGCTTCCTTTACAACGCAGGCAATCGCGTGTGTTGATTCAGGAGCCGGAATTATGCCTTCTGTTCTGGCAAATTTAATGCCTGCATCAAAGCATTCAAGCTGATGGAAATCCTGTGCTTCAATTAGTTTATCCTTTAACAATTGGCTGACTAAAGCACCTGCCCCATGATAACGCAGCCCGCCTGCGTGAATTGATTCCGGGATAAACGAATGCCCCAGGGTGTACATAGGTATTAGAGGTGTAAAACCTGCTGTATCTCCAAAATCATATCTGAATTGTCCTTTTGTAAGCTTTGGACATGAAGCCGGCTCAGCGGCAATACATCTTACTTTTTTACCTTCACGGAAGTTCAACCCTAAAAACGGGAAAGAGATTCCTGCAAAGTTAGAGCCTCCTCCAAAGCAGCCTATTACTATATCCGGGAAATCCTGCGCCAATTCAAATTGTTTAATTGCTTCCTGGCCGATTATTGTCTGATGCATAAGCACATGATTTAATACACTGCCAAGGGCATATTTTGTATTACCTGCTGTAATAGCTCTTTCAACAGCTTCGGAAATTGCAATGCCAAGGCTGCCTGGTGAATTAGGATCTTCTGCAAGAATTTTTCTTCCGGATTCTGTTAAATTTGTCGGAGATGAAAATACTTTCGCTCCCCAGGTATTCATCATGAATTTTCTATATGGTTTTTGTTCGTAACTTAATTTAACCATATAAACTTCAAGGTCAATATTAAAAAGATTGCAGGCAAAGCTTAAAGCGCTTCCCCACTGCCCGGCGCCGGTTTCGGTAGTTAATCTTGTTACTCCCTCTTTCATATTATAATATGCTTGCGGCACAGCAGTGTTCGGCTTATGGGAACCAGCAGGGCTGCCGCCTTCATACTTATAATAAATTTTTGCAGGAGTATCTAATAGTTTTTCAAAATTATATGCTCTGAACATAGGGCTTGGCCGCCACATTTTATAAACATCACGTACCTCTTCAGGAATGCCGATCCATCTTTCTTTAGATACTTCCTGTTTTATTAATTCCATAGGGAACAGAGGCGCTAAATCCTCCGGCCCAACCGGTTTTTTGGTTACAGGATGCAATGGCGGTAATGTTGGGTTCGGCATATCTGCCTGTATATTATACCAATTCTCTGGTATATCTTTTTCCGGTAATATAATTTTTTTTAACTTTTCCATAAGGCCTAATCTTTAGTTGTTAGAAATAATAATTTATTTAAATAATATTATAAACGGATAGAAAAAAGTTTGAAAATTATACAGAAAGATTTTTTGATCTCTCCTGCCGAAGTCAGATGTTTACTGATACGGATGGTAAACTATTTCTTATCTTTATTTCAAATTCGTATTTTTAAGCTGCTCCAAACATAAATAAAATTTCAATAAAAATATTCTATAAAATACTGTTACTTATTTTACCGTACCCCGTCCAGTCCTTTTTTAACATTGAAAACACCATCAAATCGGTATATTCCCCGTTCAGGTTTTGTCCTTCTCTTTCTATTCCTTCAAATGTAAAATGGAGCCTTTCAGGTATTGCTTTGCTTCTCTCATTTGCAATAGCGCATTTAATTACTACCCTGTTAAACCCCAAATTTGCAAACGCATAATTTATGCAGGACCTGCAGCATTCGGTCATAATTCCTTTGCCCTGAAATTTTTCTGCAAGCCAGTATCCTATCTCAATAATCATATTAATTTTATCGCCGTTATGGAAATCGATTATCCCGGCAAGACTATCGCGGTGCCGAATTTCCATAACATATCTTCCACAAAACATATCTCCGTCTGAAGTGGATTGAATATAATTTATTGTATCATCTATATGCTTTGTTTCATCAACCCAGGTAAGCCATTGTCTTAAATAATTTCTATTGGAACATATTAAATTAAATAAATCTCTTGCGGAGTCTAATCCTAATTCTTTCAGCACTGTTTCCTCATTAACATTAATTGAAAGCATAAGACAACTCTTGTTTATTCAAATATAATTCAGTTATAATAGTTCAAAAATGACACGGGTGGAATTTAATTATAATTTAAATATATTTAATATTATCTTATAAAGAAATTTTATTTAAGAATTCGTCATTATTTTATTGCGGCCATATTTTCAGACAATATTTTAATAATAGAGGTTGTCATGAAAGAATTTATGTTAAAGCTTTGTATGTATAATACGTGGGCAAATGACAGGTTAATTCAAAGTATCCGTGATCAAAACATAACCCACGAACCGGTAATAAAATTACTCTCCCACATAGTCCTGTCTGAAAATTATTGGATGCTCCGGCTAAAATCAGATGACTATGCAAATAAAAACTTTTGGAAATTATTGAGTATATCGGAATGCTACAGGATAGCCCATGAAAACTCGAAAAAATATTCTGATTACATAAAAGATAAATCGGAAAATGATTTTGAAAGGTTGGTTGCGTATAGAAGCACAAATGGTATTGAATATACAAATTCTATCGAGGATATATTAACTCATATATTTTTCCATTCGTCATATCACAGGGCCCAGGCTGCTAAGGAAGTGCGGGCAATAGGCAAAGAACCGGCTAACACAGATTACATTAATTACATCAGATAAATAATAGATTTGAAAAGCTAAAAGGAACAGCACTTTATACTTAATTAAACACTCTCTTTTAATACCATATTTTTTAATGTTTCTATCCACAATGGATGTTCATTTAAGCTTTCTACAAGCTGAATTTTCTCTCCTCCGTGTTCATGAAATAGTTTCTGATATTCTATACCGATTTCAACTGTTGTTTCAAGGCAGTCCGAGACAAATGCAGGACTGAATACCAGCAATTTCTTTGCATTCCCATTTGCCTTCTTTATTATCACTTTATCCGTAAACGGTTCTTGCCAGTCTTTAGCAAGCCTGGATTGAAAGCATACAGTATATTTATCTTTTGGAATGTTTAACTTTTCGGCTAGAAGGCGGCTGGTTGCATAACAGGCTGCTTTATAACAAAACTTGTTATCTTCATTAACTTCATTTTCACAATCATGGTCGGTACACTTTTTCCCGTCAACATATACTTTATCCAACTGCCTTACAGGAAGTCCGTGATAGCTAAATAATACATGGTCATACTCATTAACTTCATATTTTTTTGCTATCTGCACAAACGAATTTATAAAATCTTCATTATCATAAAACTGGCCGATGAATTTTACTTCCGGGATTACCCACCATTTAGAAATTATTTTCATTACTTTTTCAATAACCGAGCCTGTAGTTGCAGAAGCGTACTGGGGGAACAACGGAATGATAATTAACTTTTCGTGCTGATTCTTCCTCATCTTTTCAAGTACATCATTCATTGACGGGTTTTGATACCTCATTGCAAGTTCTACATCAAAATTATCTCCGAGCGCATTCTGAAGTTTTTCTTTTACTTTTAGTCCATAGATTAAAAGAGGCGAGCCTTCTTTAGTCCAAAGCTGCTGGTAAATTTTAGCAGACTTTGGAGCCCTGAAAGGGACAATAATAACATTTACTAAAAACTTTCTTAGCAGCCATGGCAAATCAATAACACGTGGATCATTTAAAAATTCAAACAGGTATTTTCTAACATCCGGGACAGATGGGCTGTCGGGTGTACCTAAATTTACAAGTAATACGCCGGTTTTAGATTTCATAAATTTTCCGGTTTTATTTTAGATTACGAATACCTTTGCAATGTCTACCAATAAAGAAGGCTGGTTTATAAGGGCTGTTGTAAAAAGCCTGCCCAGACTCCTTTTGTCCTTAGGAACTTTATTAAATGAGTGAGCTATTTTATTAAACTTATCATCGCTGAAATTATAGATTCCGTTCTTAATTCTTTCAAAAGTTTCATGACGTTTCCCAAGCCTGTCATGCCAGGCTTTATCATACGTTAAAACATGATCAGGTTTATTCAATTTAATTGATTCGCCGGCAATTCTTCCGGCTATGCTGCCGCCAATCATACCGCTTGCAATGCCGCCTCCGCTAAGAGGGTTAACCTGCCTTGCAGCATCGCCAACAAGCATAATTCCCGGCGCAGATATTTTTTCAAGAGTAACCGTGCTTGGCACGCCGCCCGCAATAGAAGTAAGCACCGGGGCATCGGGATATCTCTTCGTCATAAAATTATTAAGATAGGACAAAGCCGATCTTTGTTTGCCCACCATGCCGCTAACGCCAAGCCCGATGTTTGCAGTATTCATTCCCTTCGGAAAAGCCCAGAAGTAACCGCCGGGAGCATATTCTTCACCAAAATAAAAGTATAATGTATTCGGATCTAAATTTATTTGCGCCGCAGTAACCTGCGCGCAGCATTCCATGTCACGGAAGTGGACAAATGTTTTCAGCCCAGCCCATCTTCCTATTCTTGATTCCACTCCGTCTGCGCCGATTACAATTTTCGCTTTAACCTCTTTTGGCTCTCCCCGGTATTCATATTTTACTCCGGCTACTTTATTATCTTCAATAATTAATCCGTTTACATAGGCGCGGGTTAAAATTTCAGCGCCGGCGTTAGCCGCGGTTTTTGCAAGCGCATAATCAAATATTCTGCGCTCCAGTACATAACCGGCATCCTCAAATTCAACAATAGCTTCTGTGCCGTCGGGAGAATTAAGTGAAAATTTTTCAATATGAGCGGCAATCCATTTTTCATCAGACGGGATAAACTCTTCAACTCCGGCCTTACTAATAGCTTCACCGCAACGGACGGGATATCCGACATCCCTGTCTTTCTCAAGTATTAAAACAGATACTCCCTGTTCGGCTGCATATCTTGCTGCTATTGAACCCGCCGGCCCTGCGCCGACTACAATTATGTCATAATTTGTTTTCATTTTTTTAATTTCCAACTGTACTTGATATTATTTTATGCATCCCTCTAACAGCGGGTTATACCAATACGCCTTCACGGTTAAATTTTATAACCTCTATTGGACAGCTCCAAACGCATTTGGAGCAGTTTGTGCAGCGTGCATCAATAATATAAATTTCCGCTTCTTTAAGCTCAATTGCATCTTCCGGGCAAATGCCTACACAGCATCCGCAAAAGTCGCACTTATCCCTAAGTATTTCTATCATCAATTTACCTGTCTTAGCCTGTCGATACATAATTATTCGATATTTTATAATTTTAAATAAGATATTTTAATAAAAAAGAAAATGTAAGATATATAATTTGAAATATATCTGTGCTGCCGCAAAGGAAATGTTAGCCAAATCTCTAAATTTTAATATAAACCTAATTCTTATTTAATGAGATTTTTTCCTTCTCAAGCTCTGAATTTATCTTAGCCAGTTCAAACCTTTCTTCTTCCGTTGAAGCTGCTTTAGCCTTTTGATAATTACTTTGTATCTGATAATTTATTTTTTCTACTTTGAATTTTGTTACGGTATCTTTTGCCGTTTTTTGAAGGCTTATATCAGAATCTTCTCCGGGATGTATATCATCCCAGTCTTTACTTATTGAATATTTATCAAAGACTAATTCACGTACATATAATTGCAGTTCTTCTTCTTTTATTTTATCAATCAAAGCGCTTGTTATAATTTCCTCGCCGTTTTCCAAAGCGTTATACACAATCTCCGCTAACTGAATATGTTTTCCTAAATTAAATTCATCAATTGGAATCTGGCCGGCAATAAACTTAACAACTTCTTCGTTGCCTTTGAAAAGAAGCCCTATAATTTCTGTCTCTGTATTATATCCTACCTGAGTGGTATTATTTGAATTTTCAACCGGTTCAGCTTTATCTTTCCTTTGAAGTTCTCTGTCTCTAATCCTCTCTTCATTAGTTACCTGCTTTCCAAGAGAGGAGACAGCCTTCTCAAGTTCTGTTTCCAATAAATTTTCTCTCAGGCCGAATCTCTTTGCAATCATTTTAATAAGCAGTTTTCTCTTTAATTCATCACTAATGATTGCAACCGGCTTAACAAGGTCCCTTATTGCTTCCGCTGTTTTTGACGGATCATCAAACATTCCCTGTGATTCATAAAATGCAGTCTGGTATTCTAAAAAATTCTGTGCTTTCTTAATAACTTCTTCAAAACTGTCGCTGCCGTAATTATTTACGTATGAATCCGGGTCTTCACCGGAGGGTAAAGAAGCAATTTTAATTTCCATATCTCTTTTAAGCAGAAGTTCAATACTCCTCATAGAGGCTTTTATACCGGCTGTGTCTGCATCGAACAATAAGACGACATTCTTTGTGTAGCGTGAAAGCAACTGGACCTGATCTTCTGTTAAAGCCGTACCTGAAACTGCCACTACGTTTTTAATACCTGCCTGATGCAGAGAAATTAAATCCATGTAACCTTCAACAAGTATAGCCTTATCAAGTTTACGAATATCATCTTTTGCAAACGAAAGCCCGTATAATATTCTGCCTTTAACATAAACGCTGGATTCCGGCGAGTTTAAATACTTCGCCTTATTGGAATCTTTAGTTTCCAATATCCTGCCGCCGAAAGCTATAACCCTTCCGTTTGGAGAAAAAATGGGAAAAATTATTCTTCCGGAAAATCTGTCGTATAATCTTCCGTCACTTGCCGTACCTATTAACCCCAATGCAACAGCTCTTTCAAGATCAAGTTTCTTTTCCTGTGCATAATTGACAAAATTATCGCGGCCGGGCAAAGAATATCCCAGGCCGAATGCCCGTATTGTAGGAAGTTTTATTTTTCTTTTTTGAAAATATTCCCTTGCAATTTCTCCATTTTGGTCTGATAAGAGGATATTCGAAAAGTACTTAGCAGCTTCCGTATTCAAATCATATAATATTTCCTGCTCGGTTTGCCTGCCGGAAAATTCTTCTTCATCAACATCTATATTTATCCCGTAACGGTGGGCCATTTCCTGAATTGACTCAATAAAGGAAATTTTTTCGTATTCCATTAAGAATTTAAAGACATTTCCGCCCGTGTGGCAGCCGAAGCAATGAAATATCTGCTTATCTTCGCTTACTGTAAAAGATGGAGTTTTCTCATTGTGGAACGGGCAAAGCCCTATGAAATTTTTCCCCCTTTTTCTTAATTGGATATATTCCGAAATTACATCCACTATATTCGCAGCGGACCGGATTTCTTCTATTTTATTTTCGGATATTCTCATATAAACAATTAAACAATAAAATTTCGCAAGTATGATTAAATATAGATGATAACACGATTACCTAATTTAATAAATTTAGATGACAAGATTTTTAATGCCGATACCTAAAAATAATTTAGGGCGGTTAAATAATATGATATTATCACAAAATATTGTTTTTGTAAAGGGATTCGCCGAATCGCTTCTTTCTGTACTAATTTGCAATACTTTGCATTCGGTAAATAATTAAAATAAATACCATGACTTAAGGAACCAGACACCATATTAAATTTAAAATATTTATATTTCTTTTTTAAGATTTTCACGGGTTAAATAAAAAGAGGCTCTAAAGAGTATTTTGTTTTGAGCACGCTCTTATAATTTACCCTGATATTACGAAGGACAATTCATGACAGAATTGATAAAAGACGCAAAAAGATATTGTAACAGCTTAACAAAATATTCGCGTTATAAGACAAGAGAAGTTAACATCGGCGATATCCCGCTGGGCGGCAGCAATCCAATTAGAATACAGTCTATGACGACTACTGATACTATGGATACAAAAGCGACTGTTGAACAGACCATAAGAATGGTTGAATCCGGTTGCGAGTACGTAAGGATTACTGCGCCAAGCAAACTTGAGGCTCAAAACCTTGAACTTATAAAGAAAGAATTACGAAGCAGAGGTTACAATGTACCATTAATTGCCGACATTCATTTTACGCCAAACGCCGCAGAAATAGCTGCAAGAATAGTAGAGAAAGTTCGTGTAAATCCCGGCAATTATATTGACAGGAAAAAATTTCAGACAATTGAATATACCGACATAGAGTACAATTCCGAGCTTGAAAAAATAAGAGAGCGATTTTCGCCGCTTGTAAAAATTTGCAAAGAATACGGCACTGCAATGCGGATAGGGACAAACCATGGCTCGCTTTCCGACAGGATTATGAGCCGGTATGGAGATACCCCGCTCGGAATGGTTGAATCTGCGCTTGAATTCGTCAGGATTTGCGAAGAAAACAATTATTACAGTATTGTACTCTCAATGAAATCAAGCAATCCGCAAATAATGGTTCAGGCATACAGGCTGCTTATTCAAAAGATGGAAGCAGAGGGAATGAACTATCCTCTGCATATAGGAGTTACGGAGGCCGGTGGCGGTGAAGATGGCAGAATTAAATCCGCTCTCGGAATAGGGACTTTGCTTGAGGACGGAATCGGAGATACTGTCAGAGTATCGCTCACGGAGGATCCTGAATTTGAAGCGCCTGTTGCAATACAGCTTGTAAGCAGATATAATGAAAGAGGAAAGCATCAACAGATTAAACCGGTAGAGGTTATTCCCTATGATCCGTTTAATTACAAAAGGCGGCAGACGTTTAGTGTATATAATATTGGCGGACAAAATGTTCCCCGCGTTATTACGGATTTTGGACAGTCGGGAATAAAAGGCTACAATGACCTTTCTGCCGTGGGATACTACTATGACCCAACGCCGGACAAATGGAACATAAGTGACGGCGCACCTGATTTTATTTATCTCGGTATAAATGAACCCTCTTTTGAATTGCCAAACGGACTAAGAGCTATTTACGATTATAAATTCTGGGCAGATAAAAAAAATAAATCAGATAGCTTTCCTTTATTCCCGGTTAATGAATTTATAAAATCAGGTGATAAGTCGCAGATACTAAACTTTGTTGCCGGAAATATAAACAGTCTGAATGACGGCTTTCTGAATCTGGTTAAAAATGACAAAACTGTTGTAATAGTTCTTGAAACAGATAACCTGCATGGCATGCCCGAACAAAGAAGGGTGTTTATTGATTTACTTTTAAAAGATATTCACAACCCGGTAATTATTAAAAGGAATTATGACAATATAAATTTTGATGAATTAAGGCTTTTTACAGCAACGGATTTAGGCGGGCTATTAATTGAAGGTTTTGGCGATGGTGTATGGGCAGATGTTTCAAATATAACCGAGTTGACTAAAGAATCTGAATCCGATGAAAATATTTTAGTCAAAAACCTTGTTAAATCTAAAGAGACGAAAGAAAAAGTAATAAACCGGGTGTTATTCGGCATTTTACAGGCAGCGCGAACCAGAATTTCTAAAACGGAGTATATTGCATGTCCATCCTGTGGCAGAACGTTATTTGATTTGCAGGAAACAACTGAAAGGATAAGGAAAAGGACCGAGCAGTTAAAAGGTGTAAAAATTGCCATAATGGGCTGTATTGTTAACGGCCCCGGGGAAATGGCGGACGCAGACTATGGTTATGTTGGTTCCGGCATTGGCAAGATAAATCTTTACCGCGGGAAAGAGATCGTTCGTAGGAATATTGCGACAGAATATGCGGTAGATAACCTGATTGACATTATAAAAGAAGACAATAATTGGATTGATCCTAAATAATATCATATACAGTACTTCAAATCACAAAAAAAATAGAAGTTTTTTTAGAATGTTTGATAGAATTATTGTAAATTAAAGCACGATAATGTATATTTGAAAACTTGATTATGGATACGAAAATAGAAAAAATTATATTTTTTATATCAAAAAGTTCTTCTGCAAAGAAGCTAGGAAATTAAAAATTGAAAGATGCACCCCGATTATTTCGGGGTGCATTTTTTTTGTATGATCTGTAAGGAAATAATAAAATATATTGAGGAATGGGCGCCTAAAGAAATAGCCTGGCAAAAAGATAACGTTGGTTTACAAATAGGCTCGGTAGATAGGAAAATTAAAAATATCCTTCTCTGTCTTGAATTAACCAATGAGGTTATCGATGATGCCATCAAAAAGGGTTGCAATTTAATTGTCTCTCATCATCCGCTGCTTTTCAGTCCACTTAAAAGAATAGACCTTCAGAACGATAAAAATTCAAAGCTAATTGAACGACTAATAAAAAAAGACATCACTCTATATTCCGCGCATACTAATCTGGATTTTACAAAAGGCGGTGTTAGTTTTGAATTGGCAAAAGTTTTAAAGCTGAAAAATATTGATTTTCTTTCCCGCGCAAAATCAAATCAATATAAGCTGGCAGTTTTTGTTCCGGCAGAATATATTGAAAAAGTTGCGGATGCAATTTTTGAAGCAGGCGGCGGTAAAATCGGCGGATATAATAATTGCAGCTTTAGGACAAGCGGAACGGGAACATTCAAAGGCTCGGCAAACTCTAATCCTGCTATTGGGGAAATGGGCAAGTATGAAAAAGTTAATGAGGTAAAGCTGGAAGTTCTGGTTGACTCCTGGAAAGTAAAACAAGTTCTTGCAGCATTGTTTAAATCCCATCCTTACGAAGAAGTCGCTTACGATATTTATCCCCTTGAAAATTCAGGTAATTACGGAGCGGGGGCTATTGGAGAGCTTGAAAGCCCTTTATCTAAAACAGATTTTCTAAAATTCATTTCCACGCAAATAAAAGTAAAAAATTTCAGATACGTGGACTGCCCTAAAAACAAAATTAAAAAAGTTGCTGTTTGCGGAGGAGCCGGCAGCGATTTATTAAATGAAGCTATCTATGCCAATGCAGATGCTTTCATCACAGCAGATATTAAATATCATTTATTCCATGACGCAAAGGGTAAAATTCTTTTGGTGGATGCCGGGCATTATGAAACCGAAATTCACTCACTGAATGAATTGAAAAGAAGGCTTACCCATTTTATAGGAATAAACAATTCAAATATTAAGATTTTTAAATTCAATGGATCAACAAATCCGATTATTTTTTATAACAATTAAGGAGCAAAAGTAAATTGTTTGATAGATTAAAAATATTGTACGAGTTGCAGAACTTAGACGACCAGCTTGATGAATTAGAGGAACTTCGCGGAGACCTTCCCAATGCCGTTCAGGCGCTTGAAGAGAAAATCACCACGATGAAAAGCGATATTGCTTCCAAAGAGAAAGAGCAAAAAGATTCCCTTAAAAAGAGAGAAGAAAACGATGAAGAAATTGAGAAGCTAAAAGAGAATCAGAAAAAGTTCAAAGCTCAGTTATACCAGGTTCGGAATAATAAAGAATATGATGCGCTGACAAAAGAGATTGATCATAATGAAGAGCAAATAACGAAACTGGAAGCCGAGAACAATACGCTTGCTGATTTAAGCAAAAAGCTGACCGATGAGATCGAAGAAATTGTACCTCAGATGGATGAGCTTAAAGAAGAGCTTAAATCTAAAGGTGCAGACTTAAAAGAGATTGTTAAAGCTAATGAAAAAGAAGAAGTAAAGTTAAGAGCAAAGAGAAAAGAAATTGAAGCTTTAACAAAGAAGCCTGATTATACAGCTTATATGCGTATAAGAAAAGCAAAAAAAGGAAAAGCAGTTTCAACTATTAAGCGTTCTGCTTGCTCGGGATGCCATAATATTGTTCCTTCCCAGCGCCAGCTTGAAATAAGAAGAAATAATAAACTTTTCTTCTGTGAATATTGCGGTAGAATTTTAGTATCTACAGAAGTTGCTGAGACTGTTGAAGCTTAATTCTTAATTATTAAATTTTCTCTATACCTGATGCAGTTATAAAAGACTGCCTTGTACCGGCCAAAAGTCGGTACGAGAAAGGTAAGGGATTTTTCAAAATAAGTTATTATTTTTCCTCAAAATAGCGTTCTTTTCTTGATAAAGCTCAGGTTTTTCTATCCTTTCTATTATTGATTCATATATTACCTTTAATTCCATCTTCTTTTTACTTTCCTGATGTTTTCCGAAAAGTTATTTATTATATTTGCCACAATGAAATAATATAATTTATAAACTTTTTAAATTAAAGATATAATAGATTAGGTTGTAGATAAAATTACGGCTTAATATTGAATAAAAAATAGTTCAGGCTGGGCAGTTGCTCCGATTATATCGGGGAGGAAAGTCCGAACTTCGCAGAACAGGGCGCCGGGTAACACCCGGGATGCCGGTTTATCTTTGAATAGGTAAACGAGCATACGGAAAGTGCCACAGAAAATATACCGTCCTGATTTTTTCAGGATAAGGGTGAAATGGCAGGGTAAGAGCCTACCGCGGAAATGGTAACATTTCCGGTCCCTATGGGATTCTGGTTAATGTAACTTTTGGTTACTTAACCGGAACAAGGAAAACCACACCCGAAGCAAGGTCAAGTATGGGAATCTTCCCGGTTTACCGGGACAAAGTTGTTCGCTTTGATTAACTGCTTTTTGCAGAATGGATTTCCGGGTGGACCGCTAAAGCCCGGCAGTAATGCCGGGACGAGACAAATAACTGCCGTCCTGATTTATATCGGGATTACAAAATTCGGCTTATAAGCCTAAACTATTTTTTTGTTCTTATAATTATCTCTTGGATAATTTTTTATGTTGAAAAAACGCTGGAAAATAAAAGATGTTGAGGATAACTATATAGTAAAATCTTTAGCTGACACATTAAATATTTCTGAAGTTCTTTCCAGCTTACTTATTTTAAGAAAAATAAAAAATTTCAACCAGGCTAAAGCCTTCTTCCGGCCGACACTTGATTCATTAAACGACCCTTTTTTAATGGACGGGATGGAAGCAGCCACTTACCGTTTAATAAAAGCCTTAACAGAAAATCATCTTATTTGCATTTACGGCGATTATGATGTGGACGGCACATGTTCCACTGCATTACTTTATCTTTTCTTAAAAGAGCTCGGCGCTAATGTAGAATTTTATATTCCCCAGCGCCTTACCGAAGGGTACGGCCTTTCACGTGTCGGCATTGAAAACGTGAAAAGCAAAGGGACTTCGCTCTTAATTACTGTGGATTGCGGGATAACTGCTATTGAAGAAACTAGGTACGCAAATGAGTTGGGAATAAATGTTATAATATGCGATCATCATCAGCCTAAGGATGAAATCCCCGCCGCCCTTGCGGTTCTTGACCCCTTAAAACCAGGCTGCAATTATCCATTTAAATACCTCTCCGGCGCAGGAGTTGCTTTTAAACTTGCACAGGGTGTTGCGGAAAGAATCGGAAAAAGGGATTTACCCCTGCAATATCTTGACCTTGTAGCAATGGCGGGCGCTGCAGACATTGTACCTCTTGTTGATGAAAACAGGATTCTTGTTAAAGAGGGGCTGAATATGATAAATACTAATCCTCGCCCCGGTGTTGAAGCTTTGATTGAAAGCAGTAATATGGTTCCCGGCAGTTTAACATCGGGACAAATTGTATTTACAATTGCCCCAAGGATTAATGCCGTAGGCCGGTTAGGCGATGCACAGCGCGCAGTTGAGCTTTTAATAACAAATGATAAAAATCAGGCTCTGGAACTTGCACAGGTTCTGGAAACTGAAAACTATCAGCGAAGAAAAATTGACGAAGATACTTTTGACAGCGCTCTTAGATAGTGGAAAATTCTTTAGACCTGAACGAGGATACCGCAATTATTCTTCACCAGGAAAAATGGCATCCCGGCGTGATTGGCATTGTAGCATCAAGGCTTGTTGAAAAATATTACCGCCCTACCATAATGCTTACAACAGTGGACGGCATTGCCAAAGGTTCGGCCAGAAGCATTTCTAATTTTAATATTTATGAAGCATTAAAAAAGTGCGAAGACCTGCTTATTCATTTTGGCGGGCATCAGGCAGCAGCAGGATTGGCAGTAGAAGTTGATAAAATAGACGAGTTTAGATTAAAATTTAATCAGATTGTAAAAGAATCGATGAGCGAGGATGATCTTTTACCGGAAATACATATTGACTCTAAGCTAAAATTTTCGGAAATATCACCTAAGTTTTTAAAAATCATTGACCAGTTTGCACCTTTTGGCCCGGGCAATATGCGTCCCGTTTTTCTGTCGGAAGATGTAGAGATTGTAAATACGCCAAGGATTGTTGGAATGAATCATATAATTATGAGTTTAAAACAAAACGGCTGTGATAAAGTATTTGATTCTATTGGTTTTAATATGGCAGATTATATGGAAACAATCAGGTCTAATTCATCGTTTGATTTAGTTTACACCATAGACAAGACTGTTAGAGATGGAAGAACTTTTCCACAATTCAAATTAAAAGATATAAAAGCAAAAGAAAATAATTAGGAGAGACATTTATGTCAGGACACTCAAAATGGGCAACCACAAAAAGAAAGAAAGCAGTTATTGATGCGAAACGCGGAAAAGCTTTCACAAAGATAATTAAGGAAATAACAATTGCCGCCAGAGAAGGCGGAGGCGATCCAGTTGGTAACCCCCGTTTAAGGCTTGCAGTTGACAACGCCAAAGCTGCAAATATGCCTGCCGACAATATCGAACGGGCAATTAAAAAAGCTACGGGTGAATTAGAGGGAGTTACATATTCCGAGTTAATGTACGAGGGTTACGGGCCTGCAGGCGTTGCAATTTTAGTTGAAGTAGCAACAACTAATAAGAACAGAACCGTTGCGGAAGTAAGGCATCTCTTTAGCAAAGGCGGAGGAGGAATGGGAGAAACCGGTTCGGTTGCATGGATGTTCGATAAAAAAGGCGTTATTACCCTTCCGAAGCAGGATAAAAGCGAAGATGAATTAATGGAAATAATCCTTGATGCCGGCGCCGACGATCTGCAAACCGAAGATGATTTTTATATGGTTCAAACTTCCATCGAATCCTTTGAAACAGTAAGGAAAGCATTAATCGATATAAAGCTTACTATTGAAAATGCGTCCCTGCAATGGATAGCTAAAAACTTTATTACCGTTACTGGTGAAGATGCAGAAAAAGTTGCAAAGCTGCTTGAAGCGCTTGAAGACAGCGAGGATGTTCAGAACGTATATACAAATGCTGATCTCGATATAGCTTAATTAAACACTATGGTTTGCTTTGAACCTGGCGTAATTTATATATTCATCCGCAGGGCTAAATGATTATACTGGGTGTTGATCCCGGAACCATTTTTACCGGTTTCGGGATAATTAATTATGATAAAAATTACTTTACGCTAATTACTAACGGTTTAATTAAACTGCCTTCCACAAAGACTATTCCCCAAAAGCTTGAACTTATTTATGACGGGCTGGATAAAGTTATGAAGACTTATAAGCCCGATGAATTCTCTATTGAAACTGCTTTTTACGGCAAGAATGTACAGTCTGCAATGAAGATAGGTTACGCACGGGGAGTCTCAATACTTGCAGCAGTGCATAACAACATACCAGCAAGCGAATACTCGCCGAGAGAAGTAAAAAAATCTATTGTCGGCACGGGCGCCGCATCCAAAGAGCAGGTTAATTATATGATTAGGACAATATTAAACATAAAAAAAGATGCCAGGATGCGCTTTGATGAAAGCGATGCGCTTGCCATTGCCCTTTGCCACGCCTTCCGCATGAAGTCCCCTGTGAAAAAGAGTAAGGACTGGAAATCGTTTGTTGAAGCGTTTCCGGAAAGAGTTATAAAATAACCCGCCTGATTAAATCCGTATAACCGTTAAGCATATTTTTAGGCTGATTCATTCCTGTCTATTTTTACTTTTTTAACATTTGTTAAATTGCAGACATACAACAAGGTTTTATAATAGATAATTGTGACTAATGTTACTATAACATAAATATTATTACATGTTAAAATATTATTACATGTTAAAATATTATTACATGTTAAAATATTATTTCCATTCTTATTTTGATATTTAATAATTTATTTTGTACTATTATTATACTTATTATGAAATTTCCTTCAGGGGAAAAATCCACAATAAGTTTTATCAGTCTGAGTTTTTGTTTTTATTAGACACAACTACGGGAGGTCAGATATGAAGAGACGAATCCTTTCTATATTCAGAAATACGATAGTATTTATTTAAGATTTTATTCTATCAAACCAATATCTACATAGTTAATTTTAACGGAAATTGTTTAAGCTATGGAGGTTATATATATTCTCAAAACATTAGATTTTCCCGAAAAAAATAAAATGATATTGGTATGCTATGATTAAATATTTGGACAAATCGAACTTACATAAACTTTCAGTTTGATTAACGAGGTTAAAATGAGAAAATATATACTGTTCATTAGTATAATTTTAATGCAAATAAATTTATATCCACAATATTCTATGGAAAATCCTGCGCCGTTAAAACCGGACAATTACTGGTTATATTCTTCAGCAAACGGAGATAAATTTTCTATTAATATTTTAGATAGTACTGCTACAATTGATTCAAATTTATATACTTTAGTAGAAGGCAAAGATAAATATGGAAAAGGTTATGGTTATTATAGATTGGATTCTAATAATTTTTATATAACCTATAACTGGTCATTATTTACTAATCTTGAAGTAAAATATTATAAAAAGGATGCTATATTAAATGATTCATGGACGAATACTTTTTCGGGAGATCCTCATACAGCATATTATAAAATAATTGATACAAGCACAATTAATTTTTATGGGAATGCAACATTACTTAAAACACTTGAGATTACGGATAGTGCCTTAGTTTATCAATTGCAATACTGGTCTGACGATTATGGGCTTTTATCAGTAACGGATTGGGAAGGTGCATCAAGTCACATCCTTGGCTGTGTGATAAATGGAAAAGTTTACGGGGATACAATATTTACCGGAATTATTGAAAAGGGTAACATCATCCCTAAAAAATATTATTTATCACAAAATTATCCGAACCCTTTCAATCCCTCAACAAAGATAGATTTTAATATTCCGAAATCATCACATGTTACCATGAAAGTATATGACATACTGGGTAAAGAAATAACTACATTGATAAATAAAGAAATGAAGCCGGGCAGCTACACAGTTGATTTTAATGGAAATAATTTAAGCAGTGGAGTTTATATATATGTTCTAAAAACAATTGATTATTCTGAAGTAAAGAAAATGATATTGCTGCGGTAACATTAAGCTATTACATAAAAATCGGGATGGTGTGGCAACACCATCCCGTACAATGCAAATATCCGTCCGTTAATGACTAAAAAGACTATTTCCTGTTAAGCTTAACATTCTAAGCCTTTTTTATTTGCAATTGTAAGATAATCATTTGCCTTACAATTATCTGTATCGAGGTACATTATGAATAAAATTTATAAGTTCTTCTTTCTTTTTATTCTCTTCCCTTTTAGTTTATTCGCACAGGATCTTTCCATAACCTGTGATATGACTGCAGGTATTCCAAGCACGCCTTATGCTACAACAGGCGGCAGATTCAAACCTTCGGCAAATGCACAGGGTCAATATTTCAGAGTTCTAATTGTATTTGCAGAATTTGAAGGTGACAACAATGTAATTTCCAATTGGCAATATAAAAGTAAACCTGACTGGGCTAATAATATTATTGACCAAACATCTTCTTCAAGCTACCGCAGTAATACTATATCCGACTATTTTAAAAAGATGTCTAATGGAACTTTTGACGTAATCGGAGATATTTATGATTCTGTTATCACAGTACCAACACATCAAAGCTATGGTTCTGCTAATAACTACGTTTTGGGTAAATTAAATTCTTATAATTGTAATTTTAAGAAATATGATAACTGGGGATTTAACGGCACAAACTTTGTTTTTTCAGCTCAAAATGGGGATGGCTATGTAGATATGATATATATTATTTACCGGTGGGGAGATAATAGCCGCTATACTGGATGGTTCAATCTTCCGGGTGCAATTGCAAATCTGAATTTTAGCCCTGAAATTACAACACATGACGGCGTAAAAATAAATGGCGGGTATTCTGTCTCAACAATTAGTTCGGGTATAACATTAAATTGTAAAGGATCCGTTTACGATAGTTTTACTATAGTGAGTAACTTTGCACATGAACTGGGACATTATTTATTCGGTGCAGGCCATACAAATTTTGGTGGTATAATGGCAGGAGAACCTTATACATATTATACCGAAACATTTGCAATGAGCGGATGGGAAAGATCTTTATTAGGTTATACAAGTTTTATTGTACCTGCGTCAGACGGGCAATTGATTACTTTAAGGGATTATGTAACAACCGGTGATGTAATTAAAATACCTGTTCCGTTTACAGACCCAAATTCAAATAAATATTTAATAATTGAGAATCATCAAAGATTAAGCTCCTATGACCAAATTATGCGCGGAGGTTCATTAAATGGTACATGGGATCCTAATGCAACACTTGGAAAAGGTTTATATATATGGACTTTTATAGATGGTAGCAGTTATCCCAGCCAATCTATTGATATTAAATCTGCAAATGGTGCATGGGATTGGACTTATGAAGGTGATTACTATGCCGGTCCGGGATGGTATTCAGGAGAACCGTACGAAGGTTACCTGCCTGAAACAAAAAGAACGGCAGTAGATAGAGATAACGGAGAGAGTGGGAGATACCCCGATCATATTTATTGGAATAATATATGGTCACCTAAATGGGTTGATATTAATCCATTAACTAATCAATATGAAATTACAAGAGATGTTATGGGAAGAGAATATGATGCTTTTAATATGGGTTATAATGAAATCCTTTCACCATGGAGTAATCCAAGCTCATACTTATCGGGCGTTTCAAATATCGCCGTAGAGCTAATGTCTCAAAATGGGAGTAACTTGGTCGTAAAAATTTGTACATCTAATAGCACTGCGTTAGGATTGCCGCCATCAAAGCCTCAGTTCTTAAAAACATCTTTTACATTAGACGGGCATATGTCTTTGAACTGGACTGCAAATACAGAACCGGATTTATCTTCTTATAAAATATACAAGGCAATAACTACAGGCGCAGAGCCTTCCAGTTATACTTATGTTACAACAGTATCTTCAAGTTCTACAACCTGGACAGATCCGACAATTAATACACAGAATGGTTTTACAAGAGTTTTTTACAAAACATCAGCTGTAGATAATTCAAGTCAGGAATCTGTAAAATCTGATTATTCTGTCATAAATTGTTTAAATGGGACTATTAATTCCAATACTACTTTACCAACCGGCATAACTTACATAAATAGCGATATTATCCTGCCAGACGTTTACACTCTTAGCATCCCACAAGGTACAACTCTTTACTTTACCACGGCAGGAAATGAATTTATTATGGATGGACAGTTATCAGTTACAGGTACCTCAGGCAGGCCCGTAACGTTTACTTCTTCAAATAGTACTGCCGGTAGTTGGGGCCCAATTTTCATTAATGGTTCAGGAGCAAACGGCTCTACTCTTCAATATGCTAACATACAATATGGAACTGAAATAGATGTAATAAATGCAAATAATGTATCAATACAAAATTGTTCGATTACAAATTCATCAATGCATGGTATTACTTTTTCAGGCAGCACAAATAGTAATGTATTAAATAATACTATTTCTAATTCCAATACAGCCCACGGAATTTATATACAAAACGGTTCCAATGTAACCTGTACCGGGAATGTAATAAAAAGAACAAACTCAAATCATAATGGTGTAGGTATTTATTTTGGCGGCGGCGGAACCGGTATAGCAACACAAAATGATATTAGCGGCTTTAGCTGGGGCATTTGCGCAATTTGGGGTTCTTCGCCTACTTCGCAACATGCCACTGGCGTAAGTAGAAACAATCGTATCACAAATTGTATCGTAGGGATAGACACATATTATAATAGTTACCCAATATTTGGAATACCCTCAGCAAACGACGTTTATGGCGGAAATAGTATTTATAACAATACTTCAAATGTTTCTGTAGGTATTTCATATCCAAATAATAGTAGCAGTCTTTATGCTTGTCATAATTGGTGGGGCAGCAATCCTCCCAATACTTCATTATTCTCTGTTGGTTCCGGCAGCTATTTTTATTACCTAGGGTATGCATCAAGCGATCCGTGGGCAGGTGTACCTTTACCATCAATAAGTCAGATAACTAATGTGGTAGCCGTCAGCAATAATGAAGTATCTAAAAGCGTTTCAACAGGTAATAATTCCGGCAATACAATTGTTACTTTTGAAGATTCAAATGGGCAATCAGGCAATACAAAGGTTACTATATATACTCCCGAAATTTCAGACTCGCTTATTCCCGGAATAAATTTCAGGACATTAAAGGAAAATGCCGAAGCAAAGAACTTTTTTATATCATATTTAAAGAAACATCCGGATAATCAGGCTGCATACGTGTATCTCTACAGTACAGCAGACAGCAATACAACTCCGGATTTAATTAATTATTTCAGATCATTGCCCAATCAGTCCTCAAAAGCTCAAAAGCTGCTTCTTTCATATTTATATATGAAGCAAAATAAAACCGATTCGGCAAAAATAGTGAACAATAATATAATTGTTGATAACCCAAATACGCCACTTGCTGTAAAGGCCATGCTAAATAATTTTTACATTGAATTATATAACAACAATGATAAAAACAGCGCTGCAGATATATTAAACCAAATTAAAAATCAATCAGATTTATCTACAGATATAGAAATTTCTATGGCCGACAATGCACTTAATCTATATGGTACTCTGTTAGCTAAGAAATCTAATATTTTGGTAAAAAAACAAGCTATAAATGATGATGAAAGTGCTCCGGAACCATTTGGATTATCTAATAATTATCCGAACCCTTTTAATCCAACAACAGTAATTGAATATCAATTGCCTAAAGACGGGTTTGTAACCTTAAAAGTATATGATATACTTGGAAGAGAAGTTAAAACATTGGTTAACGGATTCAGAACAAAAGGTAAATACACAACTATCTTTGATGGTTCAAATCTTGCAAGCGGTATTTACTTTTATCAATTAAGAGCCAATGGCTTTAGCTCAATAAAGAAGATGATTCTAACAAAATAATATTATTTATAGAAAGTAATTTATTCTGTGCCGTAAGCCTGCCCCGGTAAAAGCTAAAAACTCTTGCGGCACAGATTTCATCTAACAGACAGCCTGCCGAAAGAATTACACAATATTTTATGCTTCGGGTTTGGGGAAATGATAGAATGTAATACTTAAAATTTATAAATTATATATCAGGAATATTTACTTTACATAAATAAATACTAAAATATGATAGGCTACCTAACCGGGAAAATAATTTCTTCCAAACCGACAAAAATCCTGCTGGATGTCAACGGCGTTGGCTATATTGTAAACATCTCCATAAATACTTTTGAAATAATCTCCGGGCAGGAATCCGTATCCCTGTTTATTCATACAAGCGTAAAAGAAGATTCAATTACGCTGTTCGGCTTTTCAACCGAAGTGGAAAAGGAAATGTTTGAACTGCTTATCTCTGTAAACGGGATAGGGCCCAAAATAGCATTAAGCATACTCTCCGGAATTAAAACCGATGACTTAAAAAGAGCAATCCAGTCGTCAGATGTCTCGCGTATTGTTGCCGTGCCGGGAATAGGCAGAAAGACAGCTGAGAGACTGGTGCTTGAACTTGGCAATAAGGTAGGCAATATTTCCACAGGAGACTCTACGGATATTTCTTACAGCATAAAGAATGAAGCAGTGGCGGCTTTGGTAACACTCGGATATAACCCCAAAGTTGCTGAAAACGTGGTGAGGGATTTTTTAACCGGCAACGTGAATTGCGCTTTAGAGGAATTAATTAAAAAGGCCTTAAGCTTTTTAAATAAGTAAATTGTACAGCGAAACGCTGTTTCGCTAATTTAACGGTTGATAGCAGTAGATACTGGGATAAATGTCAAATCAATATAATTCATATTTCAAAGCGGCTCGCCGAATTTCTTCTTAATTGTGAGTATGATTAGGTTATAAAAAAGCGAAACGGCGTTTCGCTGTACAATTAGCTCACTTTACAATTTAGTTCTGCAATATTTTCTATCTTCGCAAACAGGCTGTCTCCCCGTTCAACTTTGCCAACACCTTTTGGCGTGCCTGTAAATATTAAGTCGCCCTCTTCTAATGTAAAAAGGGATGAAATATATTGAATTATTTTTACAGGCGGGAACAGCATCATATTAAGTTTTTCCTTTTGCCTGATACCTCCATTTACTGAAAGTGAAATCTCTTCATTCAGGGATAACTCATAATCTCTTTTCAATATAAAATCAGACAGGACTGCCGAAGTATCGAAGCCTTTTGCAATTGTCCACGGATGGCCTTTCTTTTTAAGCTCATTCTGAACATCCCTTAAAGTCATATCAAGCCCAACGCCGTAGCCTGCAATCGCTTCTTCCGCTGTTTTTTCATCGGCATCTTTTATATTCTTGCCGATTAAAAGGACAAGTTCAACTTCATGGTGCATATCGTTTGAATAAGAGGGATAAATAATTTCCCCTCCTGAATAAATAACAGAAGAAGCAGGCTTCAAAAATACTACCGGTTTTTCCGGTACCTCATTCCCCAGTTCTTTTGCATGCTCAGCATAGTTTCTGCCTACACATACTATTTTGCCGATTGTAATTTTTTCCGATGAGTTCTTAATATTTATAGTTTTCATGTTTTTATGTTATTTAGTAAATTAAGATCCCGATAATTTAATGAATTAAACACCCTTCTTTTTCCCTCTCGCGAGCATTGGGGTCAACCTAATTATAGGATTTCCTATTTCGCCTCTCTGAGGCTCCTGGTTTCTTTGGCTTATTTTTTCTACTAATGTGCCGCTGCTCCGCAGCTTTTTATTATCGATTGCTTTGATTCTTTTATCACAAAAAAGAGTATTCCTTGAAAATATTTTCCTAAGCCGCTTAGCGGCGATACGTTAGTAGTTACAATACAATCAGATATTACAGAGCCGCGTAGCGGTGAAACAGGATTATCTGTATAATCAGGAATCTCAAATTTGTAATCTTTTAAGTTAAAATATCTTACAGTCATAATTTTGTCCCTTAAGTTAACGCCTATGCACTCGAGAGGGGATTAAGGGGTGTATTAATGTAAAACATTAACGAATAAAAATTATGTTTTCTGCTTCTTTTGTTTGGCTGCCGGAAATAAAACGTTATTTAATATCAGCCTGTAACCCGGAGAGTTTTTATGCAAAGATAAATCAGTCGGCGGGTCGCCTACAAGGTGCTGATATGCTTCGGGATCATGCCCGCCGTAAAACGTAAATGTGCCTCTGCCGAAATTACCGTGAATATATTTTACCTGGTCTGTGCCCTGCCGTTCCGCCAAAACAATAATGGATTTTTTTATAACAGCTTTGTGAAATCCTGTGGTCTGCCCCATAAATCCATTAATAACATTTACATGGTCCTGCGTAAGCATACATGGAACGGGATCGTATTTTGCGGAAAAGTCGAATAAAGTAAAATAATCATTATCCCTGCTGCCTGCTTCATTCGGCTGAATATTAATGTTGCTGAATGAATAAAGATAAGGATTCACATCCAGCTTAAAATCAGTAAAAGCAAGCGTATTGGAAAAATCTAATTTGTCCTGAGCATCGGGATCAGCCGGATCGCCATCAAACATTTGAGCACATATATCGGTATGTTCAGCCGCCAGCGCAATATCAAAAGTATCCGTAGCCGAACACATTGCAAACAGGAAGCCACCTTGGCCTACATAGTCTTTTATATCTAATGCAACCGCCCTCATCATTTCGGAAACTTTTCTATAACCGTTTTTCTTTGCATCGGCTTCATATTCAAGCTGGCTGTCTATATACCA